>CADBSQ010000001.1 GCA_902797415.1 uncultured Erysipelotrichaceae bacterium
CCTAAACTATACATAAGTTCAACTAGAGGTGCAGAAGATATTATTGATTTAGAAAATGACTTATTATGGATAACTAAACGTAAGAAAGAAATGGGATTAAAAACTATAACTAAAACCCCTTCAAAAGCAAAATTAGAAAAAACTATAAAAGAAAACAAAAAATGGGAAATAAATCACCTAAAGCCCTACACTGATTTATTAGGTAATACCACTATAGAACATTTGTCTGGAGATCATTTCATATTTGAACAAAAGCCAAACGAATTAACTGATATCATAAAAGATTATATAGATGATTTGGATAAACAAAATGTAGTTATTAATAATGCTGATGATGATGAAGAACCAACTGTAAAGCATGACTGTCTTACAAGTATAATTTGTTAGATAAGCATAATACTATTTAAATATCAAGCCTTGTATTTATTTATAATAGTATATATATTAAATAAGACATAAGTTAACAATTTAATAAAAAAAAGGAGAATAAAATGAAAGTACTTAAATATTCTATTATTTTAATGTTATTAATTTTTATTCTATTATTTGTTGTTGTATTCATGTTTTCTCCTCCACAAGTAGGTTTTCAAGAAAGAAAGGAAATAAACAGTTATGTAAAAAAGTATTTAACTAACAAGTATGGAGATCATAAATGTAGGATAAGTAAAATATCATACGAATTTCAGATGGATACATTATTTGATTATTCAACTAGAAAAGGTTATGAGGTTAGAGTTAATTGTGATGTGGTAAATACTTATGTTAATATTTCTGGAGTTTATCCTGATGAGTATACAGTTTTTTATGATGATTTTATAACAGATTATTATTTTCCAGATAAAGATGGATTTGAAATATATGAGTTAAAGAAATCAATGACTCCTACAAAAAATATTGAAGATTATTATTTCGTTAAGATTTATCAAGAATTTGATCCGTCTATTTTAACTTTAAAGTGTGGTATAACAACATTAAATCCGCCTGATAATTTTGGCAGAATCCCAACTTTAGAAGAAATAAAGTCAGATCCAAAAGTATATGAAGTATTGGACTTTTATTATACAGTAGAAAATAGAATAGAAAATAAAGAAGAATATGAAAATAAATTAAAATTATTCTTACACCAGAGCTTTGGTGGAGAATGGCGCGTATATTTCAGAGATGATACGTTAGTTAGCTTAAGCAAAGATTAACCATTTTTAAGAAAAGGATTTTATTAAATGGCTACTTCAAAAGAATATAAAGATTTTGTACTAGATCAGTTAAGTTTACTTGATGATATAACATTTAGACCTATGATGGGTGAATATCTTCTTTATTATAAAGGTAAATTATTTGGTGGAATTTATGATGAAAGATTATTAATAAAAAGAACTAATTCAAATAAAAAATATAATCTAGAAGAATCTATTCCTTATAAAGGTGCTAAACCAATATATTTAATTGATACTGATAATAAAGAATTAATTAAAGAAATAGTAACTAAAACATATGGTGATTTATATATGTAAACCTAAACTAACTTCGGTTAGTTTTTTTGTATTATTATTTAATAATTATTGAGAACAAATATATAAAATGATATTATTAATAGTATAAATATGTATTATAGAGAAAAAAGAAGGGAGATAATTATGGAAGAAGTTTATGAGTTTATAAAGGATAGTGGCTGTTTTTTTATAGCGACAGTAGACGGTGATAAACCAAAAGTTAGACCTTTTGGCGCAATTAATATATTTGAAAATAAACTATATATCCAAACAGGTAAAAGAAAAAAAGTTTCTGAGCAGATGCAGTCTAATCCAAATATTGAGATTTGTGCACTATAGATGGGTTAGAGTCGAGGGAAAAGTTGTAAGAGACGATAGAATAGAAGCTAAGCAGAGCTTATTAGATGCATACCCTGAACTTAAAGGAATGTATTCTGCAGATGATGATAACACGGATGTTTTATACTTTGAAAATGCTAAGGCAACATTTTATTCATTTACAGACAAACCAAGGGTAATAGAATTTTGAACATAAAAAATAAAAAATATATAAATGAAGGATTTAACAGTAAAGCATACATTGTTAATGAGGATTATATTTTATTAGAAGGAATAAATGATAATTCTTATAGTAATTATCGAAAATATGCAAAAAATATAAGTCTCTTAAGAAATATCAAGTCTGTCCAAATACCTACAAATATTCAAATAATTAAACCAAATAAAGATTATCCTTTTGGCGCTTTGAAATATAAAATGATTAAAGGTAAAACATTTAGAAAGGAAGATATTAAGCTAGTAAACTTAGATGATATAGCTAGAACTTTAGCAGATTTTCTAAATGAATTATATGATATCAAAGTACCATTTGATAAAACTTATTCAATAATAAGTGAAATAGATATTACTGGTTTAAGTGTTACTAAGCTAAAAGATTATCTAGATCCCAATACATATAAAAAAGTATTAGATTGGTATAATGCATATAAAAAGTATTTAATAAACTTTGATGATTATCATTTTATTCATGGTGACTTATGGTATGAAAATTATATTTTGAATGACGATAATAAACTTATTGGAATAGTTGATTTTGAAAGTTCAGGTATGGGTGATCCAGCATATGATATCGCTTCATTATATTATTTAGGAAATGACTTTATTGACAAAGTACTCTATCATTATAAACATACAGACCAAGATCTAATAAAAAGAATCGATATATTAGTTAAAGCAAGAGAGATTGCAGATTTCGATGATACAGTTAGAAATTATCCAAAGAAAGTTGATGAACAAATAGAGAAAATTAAAAATGTTTTAAAAAATTAAAATTTTTTTAAAAAAGGGCTTGCATTTTTTTTAAAATAGTGTACAATAGTAATTGTGTTGAATTTAATATATTCATCTAATGAATTTATTTAAATTTAACACATTTTTTTGTCTTTTAATTTAAGACATAAATACAATACACCAAAAGAAATATATAATGAAATTTTTAAGTTTTTTGAATACAGATCAAATCTGTTTTTTTATTGACATTAATCTCTTTTTTAGTATAATAAATTCAATTTTGAACAAGAGGAGAGTTTATTATGAGTCTAAGTGGGAAATTATTATATCAAAGATTTAATGGTTCAATATGGCCTAACCGAGAAAAAATTGATTTTTACCTAAGACATCAACTTTCTGAAGAAGAGATTAATAAAACCGCTTTTATTAGACAAAGAATGTTAGACTTTGAAAAGAAAGTTAGAAATAATTCAATTTTACAGGCATACAGTCCAGAAACTGGCATAAGATATTTTGATGGTATAGGTTATATTTCAGCATGTATAGATAACAATGATATGGTTTTTGTATACTTTTACGGAGAATCATTCATAGAAGCTTTCAAGAATGTTATTATAGATTACGAGTTAAAGCATATTATCGACTATGAGTTTTATAACAGAGAAGAATTATATAAAGAACTCAATGAAAGAAAAAAAGATGATAGTCTTGATGAAACTGACTACAAAATATTACTTTATGAAAAAATAATAAAGGATTTTAATATATTTTATGATGGTAACATTCCTGATGATATTATCGAGTTTTTTGAACGAAAGCTTAATAGGGGTAATGGTATAACATTTAAATATAATTCAGATAAGGGTTTATATGAGAAAGATTATAGTTGTAAAACGCTTTCCATTACAGAACTAGATGAAGTTCAACCTATAGATTATTTTAGTGGAGTTAAGGGGTCTAAACTAGAAAAGAAGTATCGTAAACATAACTTTACAAAAAACGAGCGTGAAAAAACAGATGAGTTTAATGCTAGAGTACATGAATATATTACAGTTGTAGGAGGAGAAGATTTAAGTATAAGCGATTTCCCTTCAGATGACACTATTACTATTTATATGGATTATAAAGGTTACTATACATCGGAATCATCAAAAATAAAGGATGGTTTAATTGCTCTATATTACCATGGAATAGATGATGAAAGAGCCTTTTTAAACTATATTAAAATACTTGAAATACGACGTGCTATTTCATGCGTACAGAAAAACAATGATATTTATGAACAAGAATATTACAGTTTATTTCCAGAAGACCTTGATAATATAATAAATTATCATGTACCTTTTGCTATTTCTACTCTAGCACTTCGTTCATACAGAAAATACTTTGGAGAAAATATACCAGAAGAGTTAATCAATACATTTGAGAACTATCTTAATACATCAACAAATCATACATATAGATATGATTATGAATCAAATAGTATAGTTAAAAATGTGTCAAAACAAACCAAACTATCGTAGGCAGATGTTAAATCTGCTTTTTGTTTTTACTTATAATATGATATACTTATATTAAAGTAAAAATATGGAGGAATAAATGAAGTTTATAAACAAACAATTTGCTGAATTTAAAAGTGTTTTTGTAAGTGAAAATATACTTAAAGAAAACGAAGAACATGCAAACGTCGTAACCGCTTCAACCATGATTAATGTCTTCTGGTTTTGTCTGATTACTTGGATTTTAACCATTTTAAGCATTTTAAAATTAGAATCATTTTTAGTGAGTTATGTTTTTATCTGTAGTATTTTGTTACTAGTAATACCTTCTATAGTATGTTTTATGAATCAAGGAAAGGGAAAATGGATAAAACATCTTTTGTTTATAAGTTTTACTTTTTTTGTAGCAATTGCAGATGCGTGTCTTAAGTATAATGTAACCTTAACAATGGTTATTTATCAGCTAAATATTTTTACTGTGAGAAAGGGGAATACTTATGCCAACGCCTAAAATGCATTTGGCTATTGCTAAGAAAGTAAATGAAACCTTAAACATGGATTTGGACAGTATTATGATTGGATCTATTCTTCCTGATAAATATAAAAATCATATAATAAGTCATTATCAAAATGGAAAACCGGGTGCGGCTGGAACGGCAAATGCAGATTTATTTTTAAAAGAAAACCAGAATAGATTAGATAATCCAATTATAATTGGCTATCTAACCCATTTACTCGCCGATAAATATTTTAACACTTATATGTTTAATAAGTATTATATTTATGATGAAGAAGGTAATGAGGTAGGTCTTCACATGAAAAGTGGCGATAAACATATGTCAAAAAAAGAAATAAAAGATGTAAAACACAGTGATTTTTTCACATACGATGAGTATTTGTTAACACACGATTACATTTCTAAATTCAAAAGTGCAAAATGTTTAGATAATATTCCTTCAATAAATAATTGTAAATTTGAGAAAAAAGAATTAAAAGAATTTATAAAAATAACTAATGATGATATAGATAAGGTGACTTTATTTAGAAAAATACGTTCAAACTTTTTTAGTTATAAACTGGTTAATAAAAAAGACTTAGATAGTGAATTTAATAAATGTGTAAAATATATTATAGAGTATATAAATACAAATAATAAAAAGAAAAATAAAAGCAAATCATTCTAAAACAAAGTGGAGGTTATTATGCATGTTGAAGTAGGATTTAAACTCGATAAATCTCTTGAATATTATCGAAAAAAAGTGGAAGAATATAATTGTACAAATTTTTATAATGCAGAGGTAGAAGATACTTACTATACTAAAGAAAGTCTAGATAATAAAAGTGAAAACGAAATAAAGTGTAGTTGTGTTAGGATAAGGCATGATAGAGATTTAGATTATAACTTAAAACCAAAAGGTAACTGGAAATACTCTTTTCAAAACCTTACTCTTAAGAATAAAAGTACCGCCTTTAAAGTCAGTAACGAAAAACTAAATAGTATGACTAAGGAAGAAGTTTTAAACTTATTAAAAAAGGAAGGGTTTAAAAAAGTTTTTTACACTAAAAAGTTGGATATACATTATAGCATAGATGGTTTTAATGGTGATATTCAATTTCAACCTATAGAGAATATAGGTCTTATTGTATATTATTATAATGATGATTATATTGGTTTGCCTTTAAAAGAACAAAGAAAAAAGCTTGTTGATGAATTAAATTTAGTTGGTTTTAATTTTAACTATGATAAATTAGGCTTAGATAAGTTAAGAACAATTTATTATGGAAAAGAACTATATAGTGATAATCAAAATGGGTGATGATATGACTGAATTAGAAACGTTTCAAAAAATAATTGATGAATCAAATTATATTGTGTTTTTTGGTGGAGCTGGTGTTTCTACAGAAAGTGGTATAAAAGACTTTCGTGGGAAAAATGGTTTATATAAAACTAAACCCAAAGTTAAAATAAATAAACCACCTGAATATATGTTAAGTCATGACTGTTTATATAAAGAACCAGAACTTTTTTATGAGTATTATAAAGAAAATATGAATATTTTAAATTCTAGCCCCAATGTTACCCATAAATATTTGAAAAAACTGGAAGATACCGGTAAATTAAAAGCGATTATCACTCAAAATGTGGATGGTCTGCATCAAAAAGCTGGTTCATCTAATGTACTTGAAATACACGGGAATATAAGAGACTATTATTGCACTAGGTGTGGAAAAGAATATAAGAAAAATGCATTTATTGAAAAAGGTGTTCCTACCTGTTCATGTGGTGGTATGGTAAGACCTGATGTTGTACTATTCGGAGAAATGCTACCTGCCTGTTTCAATGATGCATTAGAGTATATAAGTAAAGCTGATTTACTTATTGTTGCAGGAACCTCACTAGCCGTAGAACCAGCAGCAAGTTTAGTACGATTGTTTAATGGAAAGCGCCTAGTTATAATTAATGATAATAAAACACCGTATGATATGATTGCTGATTTAGTAATAAATAAACCATTAAAAGAAGTATTTAGTAAATTGAAGTAGGATTAAATTATGGACAATGAGTTATTATTAAACATTGATAAACTACATACTACTAAGTTAGGTGTTAATAGAATAAAGAATAACTTGAGCATTAGTGGGAACGTCGTTACTTATTGTAAAAATCTAATACTAAAAAGTAATTGTGAAATCCTTAAAAAAGGAAAAAATTGGTATTGTACTATAGACGGTATAAAAATTACTATAAATTCCAATACTTATACAATCATTACTGCTCATAGGTTATAACATTATCAGAGAAATATTCATCTTTAAATATAATTATAAAATAGTAGATTAAAAATCTGCTTTTTTTGTGCTATAATAATACAGGTGATAACATGGATGGTATAAAGAAAAAGGTTAAAGAAAAAATAAAAAAATACTCAAAAGAAGAATATTTAAATGGATATATTAAAAACGAGTTTTTAACAGATGATGGTCGGGCAGATATACTATTAAATATAGATAAAGAGGAAGACTTATTTGATTCCAGAACTAGTGAGCCTCAATTAGCGATTAATAATAGTATTTATGAATATATTGATGAAAAATCTTCTATGTTAAATAATGATATATATTTAAAACTATGCATAATAAGCGGAGTGTTTAATTCAAAAGATAAAGGAAAAATCAAGCATATTATAAGTGAGCATTATGCGATAGAACTATATAAGGCTCAAAAAGAATATAAACGTTACAAAAACAAAATATTTGCTTTAGTTTTATCTGGATTATTCTTTTTAACCTGCTATGCTATAATTGCACTCAATTTTTCATCAAAGTTTTTTATAGAGGTTTTTGGATTTTTGTTTTCATTTACTTTATGGGAAGCATTTGAAACATACATATACACATTTAATGATATAAAACTAGAAAGGGAATCTATAACTCAAAAGCTACTTATGGATGTTGAGTTTACTAATAAAGAAAATTAGAAGTGATAATATGTACTATAATAAAGATATAAAAACTATTGAAAAAGAATTAGATACAAACGAAAAAGGTTTAACTAAAGAAGAAGTTAAAAAAAGACAAAAAAAACATGGAAAAAACATTCTACCTAAGAAAAAAAAGGACAGTGTTTTCATGCTTTTCATTAATGAGTTTAAAGATCCTATGGTATTACTGCTTTTAGCTGCAATTGTGGTTTCTTTATTAGCATCAGAATATGTTGATGCAGTTGTAATACTATTCATTGTAATTATAGATGCCTTAATGGGCACATATGAAGAAAATAAAGCTAATAATACTGCTGAAGCACTAGAAAAAATAATATCTACTAAGGTTAAAATTATTAGAGACAACGACAAAGATGAAATAGATGCAGAGGATTTAACAATTGGTGACATTGTTATGCTAGAGTCTGGAGATAGAGTAAGTGCAGACATAAGAATAATTGAATCACATAACTTAACCATAGATGAATCTATTTTAACTGGTGAAAGTATGCAAGTTACTAAATCATCTGATCTAATAAAAAAAGAAAACGTGTTAATCAACGATCAAAGCAATATGGCTTTTTCGGGAACAATAGTTACTTCTGGTAGAGCTAAAGGAATAGTTGTGGGAATAGGTTTGGATACAGAGATTGGTAAGATTGCTGATAACATCAATAAGGCGCCAGAAGAAAAATCTCCTTTAACTTTAAGAGTAGAAAAACTCTCTAAGCAGTTAAGTATACTAGTTATTGTGGTTGCTTTTATGATTGCTGTTCTTCTTTTAATGAGTAAGGTACCATACACAGATATTTTCTTAATTGTTATTTCACTTGCTGTCTCTGCGATGCCAGAAGGTTTACCTTTAGCACTAACTATGGCTCTTACAATTGCATCAAATAAGATGGCTAAAAAGAATGTAATAGTAAGAAATCTAAAATCTGCAGAATCTCTAGGTAGTTGCACCGTTATAGCATCAGATAAGACTGGAACACTTACTTTAAACGAACAAACAGCTAAAATAATACTATTACCTAACGATGATAAATATTCTGTGTCGGGTAGTGGATATGGTTACGAGGGAGAAGTATCTGGAAAAAATAAAAACCTTGCTAAAAAAATAGCTTTACTTGGATATATCAACAATGAATCAGATATAGATGAGGATGGTGAAATAGTAGGAGATTCGATTGATGTAGCTTTTAAAATACTTGGGAAAAAAATTAATGTAAATGATAAGAATATTAAAATATTAGAAACAGTACCATATGAATCTGAAAATAAATACTCCGCTGTTTTCTATGAAATAGAAAACGAAGTGTTTTGTACAGTTAAAGGTTCATTAGAAGTTGTTAAATCTTTTTGTAATAATGTTGATTTAGTTGACTATAAAATAAGTTCAAAAAAACTAAATGAACAAAATGAAAGCCTAGCAAAAGATGGATATAGAGTTATTGCTTTGGCAAATGGAAAAATAAAAAAACAAGATAAGTATACTATTTGCGATATTAAAGGATTAACCTTCATGGGAATGGTTGGTTTTATTGATCCAATTAGAAAAGAAGTCGTTGAATCAATTAATAAATGTCAAGAAGCTGGAATTAAAGTTCTGATGATTACTGGCGATCATCCATTGACTTCGTTTTCTATTGCTAAAGAGTTAAGTTTAGTTAAGGACTTTGATGAAGTGGTCACCGGTGAAAAACTTGATGAAGAAATAAAAAAAGGGAACAAACATTTTGATAGCTTTATAAAAAAGGTAAAAGTATTTGCTCGCGTTTCTCCACTACAAAAACTTAAAATTATAGAATCATTAAAAAGACAGGGTGAATTCGTTGCAGTAACCGGCGATGGGGTAAATGATGCACCTGCTTTAAAATCTGCAAATATCGGTGTAGCTATGGGAAGTGGAACCGATATTGCCAGAGAAATATCAGATATGATAATAGTAGATGATAATTTTACTTCCATAGTAGAAGGCATAAAAGAAGGAAGAATTGCTTATGCTAATATTAGAAAAATAATTCTATTTTTGATCTCCTGTGGATTAAGTGAAGTAATTTTCTTTTGTCTATCTTTAATGCTTGGTATGCCGTTACCATTAGTTGCAATTCAGCTTCTCTGGTTAAATGTTGTAACAGATGGCTTTCAAGATCTTGCACTATCGTTTGAAAAAGATGAAGATGGCATTTTAAAAGAAAAACCTCGAAATCCTAAAGAATCGATATTTAACAAAGAATTATTTCAAGAAATACTAATTTCTGGTACAGTAATAGGCTTAATAGTATTCTTCTCATGGCATTTCCTATTAAATGTTTTGAATGTAGAGTTAGTACTTGCTAGAACTTATGTGATGACTTTAATGGTTTTCATTCAAAATATACATGTATTTAATTGTAGAAGTGAGCATAGGTCTGCTTTTAGCGTTTCATTAAGTAGTAATTTGTTTATAGTATTTAGTGCAGTCTTCTCAGTTCTTTTACAGATTATGATAATTCAAACACCAATACTAGCAAATTTCTTACAAATAACAACTATACCACTTTCACATCTAATATATTTGTTTATTCTTTCATTATCGGTTTTAATAATTGTAGAAGCTTGTAAGCTACTAAGAAAACATATAAGATAATTTTTAGAATATGAAAAAGAATAATAATATGATATATTATAAATAGGAGGTTATTATGGAGAATATAAAAATAATTGATAGCTTTATTGATGATAGAGAATTTAGAAATTATGTTATAACATTTTTAGAAAGCAAAGGTTATACTTTAAAAAAGATTGATGATGAACGTGTTTCTGATAGAGTAAAAAACAATGATAATGATTTTCTAGTGTTCAAAAGTAATAAGTTATCAACAGTTCAAACTTTTCTAAATAAGAACATAACTGAAAAAGAAATAAATGAGACTATTAGGGATATGAAAAAAGAAAATGTTGATAATGCAATAATCGTGACAAACAAAAATGTAAATAAAGACATTATAAACAAATATAAGAGTGAAAATATCACAATAATAGATAGAAAAGAGTTAATTAATTGATATGACTTCATTTAGTATAAAGGATAAAAAATCTATAATCGAGTTAATTAATAAATCTATTGGAGCAGCGTTCTTAATATCACTTGGAAATTATGTTTTGTTAAAGTTAGGAAATCCACTTGGTCCTTTCTTGTTTGCATTAGGTTTACTTGGTGTATGTTACATGGGTCAAAATTTATTTACTGGTAAGGCTGGTTTTGTTATAGAGGACCACATTAACATTCAGACTATATCAATAATATTAATTGTCAATCTCATATCAGGTTATTTATTTGGTTTAATTTATGGTTATGCAGATCCAGATTTAATAACTGTTGCAAATAGTAAAATATTAAGCTGGGAATTTTCATTAGCATTTTTTATAAAAGCATTTCTATGTGGAACCATTATGTATATAGCGGTTAAAATGTATAAACAGGGAACTCCTCTTGGGATAATATACGGAATACCCTTATTTATATTCTGTGGTTTCCAGCACTGTATTGCAAACATAATTACTCTTGGTGTTGCAGCTAGCTTTGATTTATCAATTATTCTTGCTATAATTGGTAACTTTGTTGGATCACTATTCATATGGTATATATCAAAAGATGTGGAGATTAAAAAAAATAAGAAAAAGAGTTGAATTTAATCACCTTTTGTGCTACACTACACTTAAGCACGAAGGTGTTTTTATTTTGGGAGGATTTTATGGCAAAATTAAATGTTCAAACTAATGATACATTAGAAGATGTAAAATTAGTAAAGTCTGATAAAAAGGACAAAAATAAAAAAGTAAAAGAAGTTAAACCAGAAAAAAAAGAAAAAAAGGGAAATTATTTAAGACAGGTTTCTGAAGAATTAAAATATGTAACTTGGCCATCTAAAAAACAATTATTAAAATATTCTATAACAACTATTGTAATGGTAATAATGTTAGCTTTATTTTTCTTTGGACTAAGCTTATTATTTAATTTAATATATGGATTGAAACAAGGATGGTAAAATATGGAAAAGAAATGGTACGTAGTAAACACTTATAGTGGTCATGAACAAAAAGTAAAAGAAAAGCTTGAAACTAGAGCAAAATCTATGGATTTTACTGATAATATTTTTAGAGTAATAATTCCTGAAACAACAGTGGTAGAAACCCTAAAAGATGGTACTACCAAGGAAAAAAAGAAAAAAATGTTCCCTGGCTATGTTCTTGTTGAAATGGTTATGACTGATGAAGCTTGGTATGCAGTAAGAAATACACCTGGCGTAACTGGTTTTATTGGATCAAGTGGTAAAGGTGCTAAACCAACTCCTCTTCAACCAGAAGAAATCGATAGGGTACTTATGAATATGGGAATGAGTAGACTTGATACTGATGAAACATTAAAAGTTGGCGTAAAAGTTAGAATTAATGATGGCCCATTCTCTGGTATGGAAGGAAATATTGCGTCAATTAATAAAGATAAAAACACTGTTAACGTATTAATAGATTTATTTGGTCAAGAAACAGATGTAGAAGTTGAAACATTTAAAGTAATCGCTATTTAATTAACATATATTTAAGGAACAAATCCTTATATTTATAATTTTAGATAATTTAGGAGTAAAGTAGGAGAATTTTCTCCTTTTTTTCTTGAATTTTATTAGAAATTATGCTATATTCAATCACGTAGTTATATTTTAATTACATGAAGTGGGAGGGAATGCGGATTAGCCCGATACCACTAAGCGAATAAAACAATATGAAAGGATGTGTTTTTCGTGGCAAAAGAAATCGATAGAGTAATTAAATTACAAATTCCTGCTGGAGCAGCTACACCTGCACCACCAGTTGGTACTGCACTTGGACCTGCTGGACTTAATTCAGGAGAATTTTGTACTAAATTTAATGAAGCAACTAAAGATAGAAAAGGCGATGTCTTACCAGTAGTTATAACTGCTTATAAAGACAAATCTTTTGACTTTGTAGTTAAAGAACCACCTGCAGCATTTTTAATTAAAAAAATTGCAAAAATCCAAAAAGGTAGTTCAAAAGGTGCTAACGAAGTAGTTGCTACTATTACAAAAGAAGATTTAAGAAAATTAGCTGAAACTAAGATGCCTGATTTAAATGCTAATACTATTGAAGCTGCTATGAATATTCTTGAAGGTACAGCTCGTAATATGGGTGTTGCTATTAAGGGAGTTAATGATAAAGAACTTGAAAAACAACATGAAGAAGCTTTAGCTGAAGAAAGAGAAGCAGCAAAACGTGAAAAAGAATTTGAAGAAATGCAAGAATCAGCTAAAGACACTTCTATGGATGTAGAAGTAATTACTGAAAAAGATTCTGATGAAGAAACTAAAGAAGAAGAATAATTTATTTAAAAATAATCCGCTCTAAAAAATATGATTGGAGGGAAAAAACATGAAAAAGTTTGGAAAAAAATATACTGAAGTAAGTAAAAAAGTAGATAAAGACAAACTTTATACTGTAGAAGAAGCTGTAAAATTAGTTAAAGAAACATCTATAACTAAATTTGATGGAACAGTTGAACTTGCTTTAAATTTAAACATCGATACTAAGAAAGCTGATCAACAAATGAGAGGTTCTATAGTATTACCAAACGGACTTGGTAAAACAAAAAGAATTTGTGTTATTACTAAGGGTGACAACGTTGAAGTAGCAAAAAAAGCTGGTGCTGATTTTGTTGGAGATAACGATTTAATCGAAAAAATTCAGAAAGAAAACTGGTTTGATTTTGATATAATTGTTGCTAGTCCTGATATGATGCCTGCTCTTGGTAAAATTGGTAAAATTCTTGGTCCTAGAGGATTAATGCCAAACCCTAAAACAGGAACTGTAACAAATGATATTGCTAAGGCAATTGAGGATATCAAAAAAGGTATGGTTGAGTACAGAGCTGATAGTTATGGTATAATCCATGTACCAGTTGGTAAAATTTCATTTGATAACAAAAAGTTAGAAGAAAATATTTCATTTTTTGTTAATGCAATTTTAAAAAATAAACCAACTACAGTAAAGGGAGCTTTTGTTAATACAGTAGCAATTGCTGCAACAATGGGTCCTGGTATAAAAATAGATAAAAATTCTTTTGACAAATAAAAGAAAATGAATTATAATACAAATCAGAAAAAACGCGAATCCAAAGACAACAGGTGGTTATACCTTAATATCCTGTCGAGGAAAGCTTAATACTAACTATATGCTTTCCTTATGGAAAGTTTTTTCTATATATGGAAAGGAGAACTTATGGCAAGCGAGAAAAGCTTAAATGCTAAGAAAAGTATTGTAAATGAAATATCTGATAAAATTAAAAATAGTGAATCAATTATAATTTTTTCTTATCAAGGAATGAATGTATCAGATATTACTAAATTACGTAATGAATTAAGAGAAGCTCAAAGTGAAATGAAGATTTATAAAAACACTTTGGCAAGAAGAGCTTTTTCAGATACTGGACTTAATGAAGAAAGTTTCTGGGAAGGACCAAACGCAATAATTTTTGGTAGCACTCTTTTAGAACCAATAAAGATTATTAGCAAATATGAAAAAGATAATGACGCTGTTAAGATTAGATCTGGTATAGCCGATGGTAAAGTAATGGATGCTGACGTTATTCATGAATATGCTTCTATACCTTCTAAAGAAGGATTACTTAATATGTTTGCTGCAGGTATTATGGAGCATGCTAAGAATTTTGCAATTTGTGTAGATTTATACGCAAAAAAACTAGAGGAAGAAAAATAAGGAAAGGAATGATATAAATGGCAAAATTAACAGGTAAAGAAATTATTGATTCACTAAAAGAAATGACTATTTTAGAACTTAAAGAAGTAGTTGATTTAATGAAAGAAGAATTAGGAGTAGATCCTAGTAGTGTAGCTGTAGCTGCTGCACCTGCTGCTGCTGCAGAAGAAGAATCTAGTACTAAGACAGTAGTTCTTAAAAGTGCTGGAGCTCAAAAAATCGCTGTTATTAAAGTTATCCGTGAAATTACAGGTTTAGGTCTTGTAGATGCTAAAGCTATCGCTGATAAAGGTGGAAACATTAAAGAAAATGTTGCTGCTGATGAAGCTAACGAAATTAAAGAAAAACTTGAAGCTGCTGGAGCAGAAGTAGAGTTAGCATAATTTAACAGCCTAACGGCTGTTTTTTTATTCTAATTGTGCTATAATACAAAAAAAGGGGGGAAGCTTAGATGGAATTTTTAAAGGAATTTTTGATAAAGAAGTCTTTATCCGAGGAAATATTTAGAATCGATGAATTTGAAAGAATAATTAACTATTTAGTAAGAGAGTTTGGACAAGAAAATTATATAGAAAGCGTTATTGTTACTGACTTTGAAAGATTAAATATTAGTAGAAACACTTGCGCGTTTTATTGTAATAAAAAGCTCTACTTCAGTTACTTGAGAACTGTTCATTCTAATGATATTGTTAATTATATTATAGCTGATAAGAGAAGTAAATCTTATTTTATAAATCTTAATATTGCTTCAGTTATTCTCCATGAACTTGAACATGTTATGCAAGAAAAAAGATCTTTGGAAGATCCATCTAATATAGAATCGCAGGTTTTAACAAAAGCTTATCAAAGAAGAAAAGAACTATATAAAATTGGAATATATGACTATTTTTATCCAATAGATCCAATTGAGAGGCAAGCCAATATCAAATCTCTAAGAAAAATTATTGAAATAGAAAGAAAAAATCAAGCAGGATTAGACTTTTTTGATATAAAACTTAAAAAAACTATAACCAGCGGTTATAGTTTAGATAATCCAAGTTTAATTAATCCCTTTTATACTTTTTTTGATAAAGATTTAGGAATTACTGGCATAGAAAGTCTAGATTATGATAAGAGAATGGAACTAGGTTTACCTGTAAAAAAATTCATAAAATAAGTAAAATCAATTGACTTTTACTTATTTTTTTCATATAATCTTAATCGGTACATTTATTTTGTAAATCTTTTTTTGGTGTGGGTGACTAATTAAAGGTTTAAATTGGAAGGAAAATTTAAATGAAAACTTATATGCAAACTAAAGAAAATATTTTACGTAAGTGGTATGTAATTGATGCTGAAGGTCAAACTTTAGGTCGTTTAGCAACAAAAGCTGCTACAATCTTAAGAGGAAAACATAAACCAACTTATACTCCTCATGTTGATACTGGTGATTATGTAATTATTATTAATGCATCAAAGGTTAATTTAACTGGTAATAAATTAGACAAGAAGATGTATTATAACCACAGTGGATACCCAGGAGGATTAAGAGAGAGAACTGCTAGAACTATGATTAATAATTATCCAGTTGAAATGGTTGAAAGAGCAGTTAAGGGAATGCTTCCTCATAACAGACTTGGAAGAAAAATGGGTAAAAAGCTATTTGTTTATGCTGCTGCTGATCACAAACATATGGCACAAAAACCTGAAACAATAACTATAGATTAGGAGAATAATAATGGCTAAAGAAATAATTGCAACTGGACGTAGAAAAAGAGCTGTAGCTCAAGTAAAATTAGTTCCTGGTAAGGGTAATATTACTGTTAATGGTATGGACGTAAATGAATACATGCCTGCTGAAACATTTGTAATGGATATTAAACAACCACTTGTTTTAACTAGAAACGAAGATACTTTTGATATCATAATTAAGGTTAATGGTGGAGGTTACTCAGGTCAAGCTGGAGCAATCAGACTTGGTATTGCAAAAGCATTACTAACATATGATGCTAATACTGACCAAACAAGAGATGATTCTTATCGTAAAGTTCTTAAAGCAAATGGTCTTATTACTAGAGACTCACGTATTAAAGAACGTAAGAAATTCGGTCTTAAAAAAGCAAGAAGAGCTCCACAATTCTCAAAGAGATAAGAATTTTCAAAAGTCCAATATGGACTTTTTTTGTTGACATAAAATAAAACATGGTATATAATATCATTGTATTAAGCAAGTAATACAATGGAGGTGTTATATGGAATTTACTTTTGATAATAATATTCCAATTTATATTCAAGTTCTTGAATATATAAAGATTTATTTAATTTCAGGTGTCTTTAAATGTGGTGATAAACTACCTTCTGTAAGAGATTTTGCTACAACTTTTAAAGTTAATCCCAATACTATGCAAAAAGCTTTAGCAGAACTTGAAAGTTTAAATCTAATCTATACAGAAAGAACTAACGGTAAATACGTTACAAAAGATGAAAAATTGATAGAAAAGTTAAAGGATGAATATGCCATGAATCTTGCTAGAAGTTATTTTCAAGGAATGAAAAAGATTGGACTTGGTAAAGCAGATTCAATTAGATATTTAGAAGGGATAGATGAATAATGGATTTAATAGAAATCAAAGATTTAAACAAATCATTTGATGGTAAAAAAATATTAAAAGATATTAATTTAACAATTTCAAAAGGTAGAATAATTGGTTTACTAGGTAAAAACGGAGCAGGTAAAACTACTTTGATTAAACTAATTAATGATCTATTAACTCCCGATTCTGGTGAAATCCTTTTTAAAGGTAAAAAAATTGGGGTATATTCTAAAGAACATATATCTTATTTACCTGAAAGAACTTATTTAGATAAAAGCATGAGTATAGATGAAATTATAAACTATTTTGAAGAGTTTTATAAGGACTTTTCTAAAGATAAGGCATATAAACTATTAAAGAGTTTAAACCTTGATAAGGATGCTAAAATTAGTAAAATGTCTAAAGGTATGCAAGAAAAGTTACAACTAATACTTGTTATGTCTAGAAGTGCAGATTTATATGTTTTAGATGAACCAATTGGAGGGGTAGATCCTGCTACTAGAGATTATATACTAGATACAATTCTTTCTAACTTTAAAGAAGGTGCAAGTATAATCATTTCTACACATTTGATTAATGACATAGAAAGAATACTAGACGATGTAATCTTTATTGATAAAGGTAAAATTGTTTTAACATCTTCTGCAGATGATCTTAGAAAAAAAGAAAAAGCTTCAATAGACGATATATTTAGGAGGATGTTTAAATGTTAGGTAAATTGATAAAATATGATTTTAATTGGATTAATAAGATTCTTTATGTTTATTATATAATACTATTTATAATAGCAATTGTCCTTAAAATAGTAGAGAGTTTTGATCAAACACTGTTTTTGTTAATTGTTGATAAAATAGTATCTGGGATGTATATAGCTTGTGCTATTTCTATAATAATAACTAACGTTATGAGAGTATGGAGCAGATTCATTAGTAATGTTTATAAAGATGAAAGCTATTTAACACATACTCTTCCAGTTACAAAAAATCAAATATTTAATTCAAAGATTATATCTTCAATTCTATCTCTTGGACTATCTTCATTAGTTATTATAGTTTGTAGCCTTATAGTTTATTTGAATAGTACAACAATTGATATGATTAAAATGATGTATCAATCATTAATGGATGTATATGGTTCCTTAAATGCATTGTTATTCATAACAGGCTTTGTATTAATAGTAATACTAGAGGTTATATATTTTATGTTAGCAGGAGTATTTGGAATTGTTGTAGGGTATCGCTCTAACAATAATAAATTGTTAAAATCAATAATAGTAGGTATAGCTAGTTATATGTTTTTTTCAACAATAACATTAGTTGTAGTTGGGTCTCTTAGTAAATTTGCAAAGTTTGATATAGTAGCCGAAGGTTTTCCAACACTTAGCACCTTAAGGGTTATGATGATATCATCTGTAGTCGTTTATATTTTTTGGGATTTATTATATTACTTTGTATCTAAATATTTACTAAATAAGGGGGTTAATGTAGAATAAAAAGCACTCGATATATAGAAGTGTAATAGGTCATTATATTAAGAATAATAATTTATACTCTTTGTGTTATAATAATGACAGAAACGGAGAAATAATATGAAAAAAGTATTTTTAAAATACCTAGTATAGATGATTTAAAGTATAGACAAAAATGGCTTAAAGACCCAAAGTCGATGATACACAACATTGGTTATGATGTTGATATTAAAGGATATAATAGAGAAGATGGAACCATAACAAAAACAGATGAAGAAATGGTTGAATGGTATCACAATTGGGTTAACAAAGAAACTGATAAGTATTTTGCCTATATATATTCAACCAGTGAAGATGAACCGTTGGGGGAAATATATTATCAATATGATGGTAAAGTTCATTCGATGGGTGTATTTATTCGAAATGAATACAGAGGTAAAGGTTACTCTTATCCAGCACTACTAGAACTTGAAAAAATTGCTTTTGAAAAAAATAATATTAGTGAGTTATCTGATATTATTCCGATAAATAGAGTAGCTGCAATAAAATCTTTTGAGAAGGCTGGATTTACACAAACTGAAATGGAAATCACAGACAAACGGCTTGGTAAAGAACAAATAAGTAGACAACTATTAATTACAAAAGAAATGTATTTTAAAAAAGTAGAATAAAATCTACTTTTTTTATGATATAATAACTTTATAAGGAGTAGTTATGATATATTTAGGAATGCTTTTTGTAGCACTTATTGGTACTTTTTTACATTTTTTGTATGAAATTAGTAATCACAACAAATTTGTTGCTATTTTTGCTGCAGTCAACGAAAGTACTTGGGAGCATATAAAAATATGTATGACACCAACACTAGTTTGGTGCTTGTTTGATGCGTTTGTTTATGCATCAAGTGGAAACTATATTATTGGTAAAGCTTTATGTTTATTAACTATTATTGTTTTAATACCAGTTTTGTTTTATTCATATACTTTATTCACAAAAAAGTCTATCTTAGTTGTTGATATTATATGTTTTTATATTGTTGTAATATGTTCTAATTTAGTATTTAATTATATTATCAATCTGAATATATTACCATTTATATACGTTTATTTAAGTTGTATACTTTTATTTATTGAAATAGGTGCTTATATGTTTTTAACGTTTAATCCATTAAAACATTTTATATTTGAAGATCCAATATCTCATAAATATGGATTAAAAGGTCATACTGAGAATCATCATCATAAACATTAAGGAGATTTTTATGTCTAAGAAAGAACTTTTAAAAAGAATATATGAAATGATAGATTATATTGTTAATGGTAAGGTGGTTCGTGATAATAGAGTATTTTACGGGCATCCTAATTTTTATTTAAAACATACTAAAGAAGAATTTAAAACCACATTAAATTCAATAATTGATGACAAACAATCATACGATGAGTATGATTTATATTATTATGTTAATTATATGTTTAAATATATGTTAAATGAGTATGATTCTCATACTAAACTAAGTTTTATAAATAAACCTCGCATACCACTAAAGATAAGATATATAAATAGCGAATTGTACATTGTTGATTGTAATGAAGATATGAAAGAATTTATAGGTTCAAAACTTTTAAAGATAAATGGGATTGATATTGATTTGGTTATTTCAGATTTAGATAAAATAATATGTTACGCGTCAAATAATTATTTTAAAGTGTTATTAGAAGATAATATTATTAACATTAATGTGCTTAAATCTTTACCGTGTATAGGTAGAGCAAAAGATATTAAATTTGAAACAGATAAAGGCGAGATTAGCTTTACACCAAACAATATAAAAAGACTTGTAGATAAATCTACGAAACCAAATTATAATGTAGAGCAGTTTGATGAAATTGCAGTTATCACTTATAATCATTGTAAAAATGAGCAATTAATGATTAATATGATTGAAAAACTAAAAAGACTAACTGATGTAGACAAGTATATAGTGGATTTAAGAGGTAATTCTGGAGGAAACTCAGCTATAAACAGACATTTAGTAAATTTTTTAAAAGGTAAAAAAATAATTACATTATGTGATGAAAGAACCTTTTCTAGTGCAAGAATGTGCTTATTAGATCTAAAAAATGCTGGATCAAAGATAATAGGCTCTGAACCTGGTACTCCAATAAGCTGTTTTGGTAATAACATTATAGAAAAAAAATATACTGATCTAAATCTTATATTAAAGGGGAGTGCCACATATTGGTATTATGATGATAACTTAGTTTGTCATGGTATAGATAAGACTAATTTTGAAGAAGAATTAAGGAGTAATCCTAATTTATTAAAACTTGTTTATGCACCGATTGATGAAGAAGTTGAATTAACTATTGATGATTATATTAATTCTTATGATTCCGTATTAGATTATGCAATAAAATCTTTTAATAAGAAAAATAAATTTAATATATAAAAGAGGTGTTTTAATATAAAACAATCGATTATAAAATATATTATGTGAAAATATCACACGAATAAAGTTACAAATACAGTTAATATACAAGTTTTTATACATTAAAAAGTTTAAAAAACATACCAATAATCTTTGACTTTGAAGTGTCGTTTTGCTATAATACGGTGGAGATGTGAAAAGCACTCTTTGCTATTAATTTAGCCGAATAAGACCAAAAGGAGGTGTACTATGCGTAATTACGAAATAATGGTTATTGTAAAGTCTAACTTAGAAGTAGAAAACGCAAAGAAAGAAATAGAAAACATCAAAAAAATAATTACTGATGGAAAAGGTAAAGTAGTTTCCACAAATGAGATGGGACAAAGAAAACTTGCTTATCCAATTAAAAAAGAAATTAATGGTTTATATTATGTTTTAACTTTTTCTAGTGATAACGATACTTTAAATGAGTTAGAGCGTCGTATTAAAATTAATGAAAATATTTTAAGACATTTAATAATCAGATTAGACGAGGAGTAAAAATATGAATAGAACAATTTTAGTTGGTAGAATAACTGCTGATCCTGAACTTAGAACAACACCTAATGGAATTGCAACAACTACAATTACAGTTGCTGTTAATAGAATTCCTAATGCTAATGGTGAACAAATAGCAGATTTTATTAGATGTGTTGTTTGGAGAAGACAAGCGGAAAATGTTGCAAAATATTGTACAAAGGGTTCACTTGTTGCTCTTGAAGGAAGAATTCAATCAAGAAGTTACGATGCTCAAGATGGAACTAGAAGATATGTGACAGAGGTAGTTGCTGATAACGTAAGATTCTTAAGTAGTCGAAACTCTGCACCAGCCGGTGGAAGTTATCAACCAGAACCTACTAGTAACTATCAAGCTCCTGCTCCTGAAGTACAAACTGATGATGTTCCATTTCCAGAGGGTGAAACAGTTGACATACAAACTAATAGTTCAGCGGATGATGATCCATTCGCAAGTTTTGGTTCTGAAATCGCTTTAAGCGATGACGATTTACCATTTTAATGAAAGGAGAATTAAACTGTGGCTGAATTTTATCGTAAAAAAAAGAAATTTTGTCAGATGTGTGCTGGCAAAAGCGTAGACTATAAAAATCCACAAATAGTTTCTAAATATATTAATGATAAAGGTAAAATTGTTTCAAGAAGAGTAAGTGGAACTTGTGCAAAACATCAAAGACATGTACAAACACAAGTTAAAAGAGCTCGTTTTATGGCTTTATTACCTTATGTTAAATAGTGTCTAGCTAAAAGACACTTTTTCTTTTTGTTGATTTTTGGTATAATTAAAATACTTAAAAAGGAGGGAGCATGTTTGAAAGTAATACTTTTAAAAGATGTTAAAAAACAAGGCAAAAAAGATGACATCATTGAAGTTAGTGATGGATATGCAACTAACTTTCTTATTAAGAACAATCTTGCAGTGGCTTATACCAAGAAAAGCAAGCAAATTCTTGAAAGTGATTTAAGCAAAAGAAGCGAAGACGAAAAACAAGAAATTGCAAGATGTGAAAAAGTAAAAGAAAAAATTGAAAAAGAAGATTTTAGTTTTGTTGTTAAATCTGGTAAAGATGGGAAATTATTTGGTACGATTTCTACTAAGCAGATTGCAGACGAAATAAAAAAGAAGGGATATGATGTTGATAAAAAAGCTATTGTTATGGACAATAAAATAACCTCTTTAGGTACATACAAAGTTATAATTAATTTACACAAAAAAGTCCAAGCAACAATAGATATACACATTTGTTAGGAGGTTAAAACATGGAATCAAGAAAAATGCCCCAAAATTTGGAAGCAGAAATGTCAATTTTAAGTGCATGCTTTTTAATGCCTGCTAATGCTGATAAAGTATGTGAAGAAATGATTCCAGAAATGTTTTTCAGTGAACAAAACAGAAAAATATTTGAAGCGATTTTTAATCTCCATGAAAGTAAAAAACCTATTGATATGACTACACTTATTAATGAGCTTGAGAGAAATAACACCCTAGCAATAATTGGTGGGATGGAATATTTAAGTGATGTAGTTGATTCAATAGTATCAAGTGCAAATCTAGAATATTACATGCATATTGTTCAAGAAAAGTACTTAAGAAGAAGACTAATAGAAGTATCTACAAAAATAACTACAAATGCTTATGAAGAGTCAACTGAAACTAATGAAGTAGTTGATGACGCGGAAAAACAAATTTTCAGTGTAACTAAAGAAAGAAAATCAGGTGAATTTAAATCTATTAGTGAAGTTCTTCGTTCTACTCAAAAGAGGCTTGAATTTTTAGCACAAAATGATTCAGATTTAACAGGGTTAGCAACCGGTTTTGACGATATAGACAAAATCACTAGTGGACTTCATGAAAACGAACTAATTATAATAGCTGCTCGTCCAGCGATGGGTAAAACTGCTTTCGCATTAAATCTAGCAGTTAATGCGGCTCTTACAACTCCTAAAGCAGTTGCAATATTCAACTTAGAAATGGGAGCTGAACAATTAGCTCAACGTATGATTGGCTCTACTGGCGGTATAAATATGACTAAATTAAAAACTGGACAATTAGATGAAAGTGATTGGCAAAAAGTTAACGAAGCAATGAGTCAGCTCGGCGAAACGAATATTTACATAGAAGATACTGCAGGCATAACCGTTGGTGAAATTAGAGCAAAGTGTAGACGTTTAGCAACTAGTGAACAGGGATTAGCGCTTGTAGTAATTGACTATTTACAGCTAATTCAAGGAGGGGCTAGATATGCCGGGAACAGACAACAAGAAGTATCAGAGATTTCAAGATCTCTTAAACAAATGGCTCTTGAACTTAATGTTCCAGTTATAGCGTTAGCACAGCTTTCTCGCAGCGTAGAACTTCGTGAAGACAAAAGGCCGATAATGAGTGACCTTAGAGAGTCAGGTTCAATAGAACAGGACGCAGATATAGTTTCGTTTCTATATAGAGATGATTATTATAATCCCGAACTAAAGAAAGATAATTTAAGCAGCAGCACAAGTATAACAGAGTTTATTATTGGAAAACATAGAAGTGGCGAAACTGGAACAGTTGAACTTGCTTTTGAAAAGAACATAAGTACCTTTAGAAATATAAAAAGAAACGGTGAAGAGATAAATGAAAAAGAATAAGATTTTAACAATTATATGTTTATTAATGTTAGTTTTTGGGGTAGGTTTTAAAAATCAGTCCGAACTTCCAAAGGATGTATACAAGGTTTATTTAGAAGGAGAAACCGTGGGTTACATTGAAGATAAAGATGATTTATTAAAACTTATAAACAACAAACAAAAAAGCATTAAGAAAAAATACGGTGTAGATAAAGTTTATCCGCCACATGGGTTAAAGATGGTTAAATATACCACATATAGCAAAAACTTAAAATCTGCTGATGAAGTCTATAGACTGCTTGTAAAAAAGAGTAAATTTACTGTAAAAGGATATGTTGTATCAATTAAAAATGATAAAAAAGTAAAATATATCAAGATTCTTAACAAATCTGATTTAAAACCAGCACTAAAAAGTGCTGCATCAGCATTTATTCCAAAAGAAAAAATGCAGTCATTTATAGATGAAACGCAAACAGAAGTTACTGATACAGGAACAACAATTGAAAACATTTATTTTCAAGAAAAAATAACTATTAAAGAGGATTATTTAAATGCCAACGATTTAATTATTACTAATAAAAATGACTTGACAAAATACCTTCTTTTTGGAACTCTCGAAAAACAAGCTGATTACGTTGTTAAAGATGGTGATACAGTTGAAACAGTTGCTTACAATAATAAACTTAGTAACGAGGAGTTATTAATAGCAAATCCTAAATTGACAAGTGTTAACTCACTTTTAAGTGAGGGCCAAGTGCTTAATATAGGTCTTATTAATCCGATGTTTACTGTAGTTGAGGAAGCCGAGGTTATTGAAGATATACCTTCAGCATTTGAAACGATTGAGGAAAATGACGATACTAAAGCCCCAAGCGAATCATATGTTAAACAAGAAGGAGTGAATGGCACTAATAGAGTAACTGAAAAAGTACTATATAAAAACGGTCAAATCATGAATCTTGTAGTAAGTAACACTAAAGAATTGACAAAACCTACGCCTAAAATATTTGTTAAAGGAACTAAGAAAACTGTAACCTGGGCTGGTGGTGAAGGCGTTCCAGCAACTATTTCTGGCACTAATTGGGGCTGGCCTACTATTAGTCCTTACATTATAACTAGTAGATATGGTTATAGATGGGGTAAATTACATGCTGGTATAGACATATCAGGTAGTGGATTTGGCTCACCAATTTATTCAGCTACTGATGGTGTTGTCTATGAAGTTGAGTCATCTTGTGCTAGTAATGGTTATTACGGCTCAAGATGTGGTGGCGGATATGGTAACGTTATAAAAGTTCGCGCCACAAATGGTTACACAATTTACTATGGTCACTTGACAAATAATGTTAAAGTTCGAGTTGGACAAACTGTCTCAAAAGGAGATCACATTGGATTTATGGGTAACAGTGGTAGTTCAACTGGTACTCACTTGCACTATCAAATAAATGCTCCATCTGGTGGCGCAGTCAATCCATGTGCGGGGCCATATTCATGTTAGTTTCAGTTCTTGCAAGTGGATCAAAGGGTAATTGTTGTTTTGTCCAAACTGAAAATCTAAAAATTTTGATAGATGCCGGAATGTCCTTAAGATATATAAAAGAAAAACTCCAAGAGGTTAATTCTTCACCAGAAGAAATAGACTATATTTTAATAACACATACGCATAGTGACCACGTTAAGGGAATAAAATCTTTTATCAAAAAGTATAGCCCAAAAATTGTTTTAAGCGAAAAAATGCTAGAAGATTTAGACTATTTAAACGATTATGGAAACTTAATCATTAATAAAAAAGAATTAGTCTTAGAAAATGTTAAAATTGATTACATTAAAACGAGTCATGATACCAGTGATTCAAGA
>CADBSQ010000002.1 GCA_902797415.1 uncultured Erysipelotrichaceae bacterium
ATAACTGACTTAGAGTTTTTAAATAATCTTGATTATAACTACATAGCAAGTATTATAAAATATCCATCATCATATGTTGTTGTTTATGCTGATATATCTGCAGGAATACTTAACGCTACAAAAATATCTGATGATGATAATAAATTATTTGATTTAATACTTAACAACAATATCAAGGAAGTCGTGATGGAAACAAGTATTGATGTTGAATTAATTAACCTTTTAAGAAATATATATAACGTAGATATAAATCTAATTGATGAAAAACTTGAAGAAAATAATCCTTTGTTTGATGAAATAGAAGATTTTAAAATCAAAGATTCAGTTAAACATTTACTATACTATTTAAAAATAAAAAGACTTAAAAATATAGAAGTGTTTAAAACTATAAATATATTGGATAATGATAACTATCTATATATGGATGTTCATACTATTAGGAATTTAGAACTATTCGAAACATTAAGGCTAAAAGAAAGAACAAACTCACTTATATGGCTTATAGATAAATGTAAAACAGCGATGGGCTCTCGAAAGTTAAAGTCTTGGATATTAAAACCACTTAGAGACAAGGCTATGATCTATGATAGATATGATAAAATTGATACTTTAAATGAAAAGTTTTTAGAAAGAAGCACTTTAGAAAAACTTTTAAATGAAGTTTATGATATAGAAAGATTATGTGGAAAAATAATTTCTGAAAAAGCTAATGCTAGAGATCTTTTACAACTTAAAAACTCATTAAGAGTTTTAAAAGATATTAAATTAATGGTTAATTCATTAAACTTTGATTATAATTTTTATACTTTTGATAGTGAAGTTAATTTATTGGAAGCATCTATAAGTGAAGATCCTCCTATAACTATAAGAGATGGTTCTTTAATAAAAGATGGATTTAGTAAAGAATTAGATGAGCTAAGAAACATCAAGTCTAGTGGCAAAGATTATATTGCTAAAGTTCAAGAAGATGCTAGAACGCAAACTAATATTCCCAACTTAAAAATTGGTTATAATAAAGTATTTGGTTATTATATTGAAGTAACTAAAGCCAATATTGATAAGATTGATCCATCTCTTGGATGGACCAGAAAACAGACACTCGTAAACGCAGAAAGATATATAAGTCCTGAACTTAAAGAAAAAGAAAACATGATTCTTAATGCCGAAGAAAAAATATTAAACTTGGAATATGAGTTGTTTGTTGATATTAGGAATAAGTTAAAATCTAAAAGTGAAGAACTTTTGGAGGTTTCAAACATTATAAGTACACTTGATGCATTGGTTAGTTTATCTATTTCATCAGAAAATTTAAATCTAGTTAGACCAACTTTAAATGATGAACATAGATTAGAAATAATTGATGGAAAACATCCTGTAGTTGAATATGTTAACAGTGGAACTTATGTAGAAAATGATATCATTATGGATGAAAACATTACGACACTGTTAATTACAGGGCCTAACATGAGTGGTAAATCAACGTTTATGCGGCAGCTTGCTATAACAGTTATTTTAGCCCAAGCGGGATCTTTCGTTCCAGCTAAAGAAGCTAATTTACCTATATTTGATAAGATTTTTACAAGAATTGGTGCAAGCGATGATTTAGTTAGTGGTCAATCTACATTTATGGTTGAAATGAAAGAAGCTAATAATGCTATTGAAAACGCAACCCAAAATAGTTTAATTTTATTCGATGAATTAGGCCGCGGAACTAGTACTTATGATGGTATGAGTTTAGCATTTTCTGTACTGGAGTATATTAATAAACATATAAAATGTAAAACACTTTTTTCAACACATTATCATGAATTAACTGAGTTAGAAAGTAGGATAAAAAGCGTTAAAAATATACATGTAGATGCTTCTGAAACAGAAGAAGGTATAGTTTTTTCTCATAAAATGCTTGACGGACCATCCTCAAAGAGTTATGGTATTAACGTGGCCAGACTTGCTGGCATGCCAGAAGAGCTTTTAGAAAGTGCAGAAAAATATTTAAAAAAATATGAGCAGGGCGAAGTTAAATCTTTTGAAGAACAAATATCATTTTCATTTGATGATGATAAAAG
>CADBSQ010000003.1 GCA_902797415.1 uncultured Erysipelotrichaceae bacterium
ACTCATATGAGTTACTACCTATAAAGGATACAAAAATAGTCAGTTCTTTAGAGGAAGCAGAAGACGAAGCAGATTATTATGAAGGTGAAGGCTTTGATGTAAAATGGAATTTATTAAAAAATAAAAAACAGGCCAGTATTTAACAAAAATCCACTCAAATCAGTGGATTTTTATTTTGATATTATTAACCAATTACGTAAGGATTTTCAGGGGATCCATTTCCTCCGGAAATTGTCACTCCTGATTTCAGATAGACTGCTGGGATAACTTTGTTGCTAGCAGTAACAGGATTGTTGCTCAAACCTTCATAATATGAAAAATACAACACATTTCCAGAATACTCTGAATAAGGTGAAATCAGCCATCCCCATCCATAAGAGAGGAGCCACTGACTTGAATGACAGTTATTGCTTTCGTAGTTTTCTAATTTTTTTTCGAGACATATACTTCGAACATTCTCGCCTACAGCATATCCATAATCGCTTGGATATGCGAGTGCTACTTTTCCTGTCCAGCTTGTGCTTCTGGGACATGCTCCATCGTCGCATGTTTGACCTGTGCTGCTTCCCCAGACTTTTGTGCCTCTTTCATATTCATAAAACAACATTGCTGTTCCTTCCCCTGCTACACTATAATCATATACATCATCACAACTTGTATATACATCTTCACAACTTGCTCCTCCTAAGTACCACTTGGCATCTCCTATTAAGCTCTGTGCTGATGCACTTAATCTCTTTGTATAATCGAAGGTTGCTGATTGTGAATTATTAGTTCCATTATACCAGTTTGTGTTTGCATTTAAAGATGTATTTAAATAATCTCCATTTAATTCGTTTTTTAAATCTGCCTGGGTCCAGTCATTTACTCCCCATCCTGAGTTTACATTTGATGCTGATGTATCCCAAGAGTAATCTCCTAATGCATCCTTTCTTATTAGCTTTACCCTTGTTTCCAAGTTTCCTGTTCCATCGTCTACATTATTCATTACTCCGATAATACGCCAGCCTCCTGTTGTCACTGTTTTAATTTGACATTCATATCCTTGTGGACTTCCATTCCTTTCATATGACGTTTGGCACTCATTTTGATTTTCAAATGGGCCATCAACTACTGCATTGTCCGATAATTGAACAACTACCCATTTTGTTCCTGTACTTGGACTTTCTCCATTAAATGTTACATAGTTACATGGATTTGCTCCTACGTATCTTAGGTTATTATCTGTTGTTCCATCATAAGCAACAGTATTAGTACAGGCATCATTTCCAGTACCTATTGTTCCATTGTCGATTACGTCAACTGTTGATGTGTCGTATCTATTATCGTTTTTAACCTCTACTATGTTTGGATTGTATTCATCAAAATAAAAGTTACACTTTGTTTCTTTAGTAGCTGTTACGCTTACTTCTCTAGAGTTAAAATCTTGTGATATAGTCGCACCACCTGTACAAGAAGACTCTGTTGTATTTAAAATATACCCAGTCTTTGGCATTTCATTTGTATCAGACTTAACATAAGTATTACCTTCTTTTATATATACGTTATAATTTTTAGTTTTGGTTTCTATTCTTTGATGTGGTATAAACGTACATGTACAAGTAATAATTATTATTACAAATAAAAATTTTTTCATATATAACCTCATTCTTATTATCTATACAAAATTATAAAGTAAATTTCGTTTTATGTCAATTCATAAAAAACATCAATCATTTTTGAAGCTAAAAAAAAGACGCCACACCAGAATTTGATGAAACGTCTTTTTTACTTCACACTAGAATTTGTAGAGCCGTCCTTTTATTATGGACTAGGTGAATCAGGAACATTTGGGTTACCAGTTTCACTTCCTGTATTTTCATTACCAGTAGTTCCAGTTCCAGGATCTGTTCCAGGATCTGTTCCTGTACTACCATTGTTTTCACCAGTATTACCATTATTGTTTTCTGAACTATTAGATGATCCACTATCACCTGTACTGTTATTATTATCACCAGTATTACCAGTTTGATTTTCAGAGTTATTTGTTTCATTAGTATTTGTAGTTTGTGTACTACTTTCTACTGGTGCTGTACTTTCAACAGTTGTTGTTTCAGTTCTTTGAATTACGCCAATACTGATATAGCTTAAATCATCAATTACAGTTCCAGCTGGTACACTTTGAGATACTACTTCACCATCTTCTCCGGTACTAGAATTAACTATATTAAAGTAAACGGTAATACCACGAGCAGCAGCCCAATTAGCAACATAGTTTCTACTCTTACCAATAAAGTTAGGAACTGTACCACCAATTTTCTTCTCTTTTGCATAGTTACCTTTACCAGCAACGTATAACTCATATTTTTCGTTAGCACTAAATGAGAATTTTTTAGTTAGTTTTGGTTGTTTCTTTCCAAGTGTAATTTTCATATAATCTGTAATATCGTTTAATGAGTTTTTATAATATTGGAATGTATAAACATTTCCCATTCCAGGTACATACATTGTTAAATCATAACCTGTTAAGAAAGTTTTTTGTATTGATATAGAAGCACTATCATTTATTTTATTAACCAATATATCTTTAATAACTTGATATAAAGATAGAATTTGTGGCGTCGTAAGATTTGTATCAATATTATTTGTAACGTCTTCTAAAATTTTATAAAAATCATCCGTAGTTTTTACGTTTCTTAATTGCTGTGTCATAGCTTCTACGACTAATTGTTGGTTTTGAACTCTTTGGAAATCACCTAATGGAAGCGAATGTCTATGTCTTGCTAGGGCAAGTGCTTGTTCACCATTTAAATGTTGTTTTCCTTTATCCAAACATTGTTCATATTGTCCAAATCTTCGTTCCGAATCTTGTTCACAGAACTTCATTGGAACATCAACATCAATTCCACCTAAATCATTTACTATTGATACCACGCCTGTGAAATTGATTTTTACATAATAATCTATATCTATACCAGTTAAATTTTGTATTGTCTTAACTACACAACTGGTTCCGCCATATGCACTAGAATTTATTTTATTCTTTTTGTTACCATTACATGCTATTGGAACATAAGTATCTCTTGGAATACTAAATATAGTTGCTGATAATGTATCTGGATTAAACGAAATCATCATTAACGAATCACCATTAAATGAAGAAGCATTATTTATTCCATCGCCAGTTCCATCTACACCCATAAGTAATATAGTAAAAGGTTCGTCCAATTTCTTAGTAGAATATGAAATGTTATCAACATTTTCCATCTTCTTACTTTTTTTATAGATTACCTTAACTTCATCTTTAATCTTAGCGAATTTTTCATAACTATTAAACATTTTCTCAAAATCGCTACTTACAAACATTGCATCAATCTTTTTATCATATAAATCATTAACCATGCTTATATAATCAGAATATTTTTTAATTTTAGCATCTATCTTCTTTTCCTTAATAATCTCTTTTGGAATAGTATAACCAGTTGGATCATTTTTAGAATCAATCATACCTATAACTTCAATATCATCTTCTTCAGTATCATTTAAACTAATCAAGACGCTAGTATAAGTCATATATTTTTTTTGTACTGTATCAATAATATTATAAGTTTTATCTATATAATGAGATATAACAAATAATCCACTTGTAAGAAGAGTAGTAAATATTAGCACAAATATAAATCTCTTCTTTTTAGATGTAAATAACAGTATTAATCCACCTAAAATATAGAATAATAGCCAAATAAATAAGAATACTAAAACCGCTATTCTAATTCCTGTTTCTATTGCTTTTAAAGATAGAATAGATCTAGTAAAGAATACTAAACCAACTATATAAGCAATTAATATAACAATGTAAAAAAATCTAAGTAGTTTACTCTGTCTTTTCCATTTTTTTCTAAAACTTTTTTTATGTACTTTATTTTCTTCCATATAATCCCTCTTTTTAACTCTCATTAAGTATAACAAAAACTAAGTAAAAATTCCACTTTTTTTAATCAGATTTTCAAATATTTGATTTATTTTAATAAAGATAAACTTTTTTAAAATAAACATTTTTAGATATGACTATAACGGTTAAATGTGGTAATATTATAATAGTTTATTGTTACTGCAATACTATTGTTGTATAATAATTAGAGCTTTAATTAGAAAGGAATGCTGTTATGAAAAACTACTTAAATGATTTAAATGATCAACAATTAAAAGCTGTTAAATCCATGGACGGCCCTTACCTTGTTCTTGCAGGTGCAGGCTCTGGCAAAACAAAGGTTTTAGCTACTAGAATAGCTTATTTAATAGACAAAGGAATAAGACCTTCTAATATCCTTGCTATTACCTTTACTAATAAAGCCGCTAAAGAGATGAGGGAAAGAGTAGAATCATTAGTTGGCCATACTACAAGTTTTATTGGAACGTTTCATTCCTTTGGTCTTAAAATTATAAGAGAAAATTATGCACTATGTGATTTAGATAAAAATTTTAGTGTTTTAGATAGCGATGATTCTTTAAGTGTTATTAAAAAAATAATTAAGGATAAAAATTTAGATTCTAAAAAGTTTAATGCTTATTCAATTAGAAGTATAGTTAGCTCAATAAAAAATGATTTTTCGATTCTTTCGTTTTATATAGCATCTAATAATCCTATAGATAAGATAATTTTGGAAATTTATAAGAAGTATGAAGAATTATTAAGAAAAAGTAATGTTGTAGATTTTGATGATCTATTGGTAAAACCAGTTAATCTGTTTCAAAATAATCCTGACGTTTTAGAACAATATCAAGATCATTATCCTTTTCTTTTAATTGATGAGTATCAAGATACTAATCCTGTTCAATATAAATTGACAAAATTAATTGCTAAAAAATATAAAAATATATTTGTAGTAGG
>CADBSQ010000004.1 GCA_902797415.1 uncultured Erysipelotrichaceae bacterium
TCCTTAAATTTTAATTATTTTCAAAATCTTTGTATAGTATAGCGTATTTTTCCACAATTTTCAAGCAGTTTTCCACACGATTTTTAGGGTGATTATTAGAATGTGGAAAACTCCTTATCTGTTTTATTAAAATATATTAAAACATAAAATTTCATCCATAAAACCTGTGGAAAACTCTCAATTTTTTGTTATAATACTTAAAAAGGAGGATTTCAAAAAACCATGTATGACGTTTGGCAAAACGTGTTAGCTGAGATCGAGCAAAAAATTTCTGCCGCTAACTTTTCCACTTGGTTTCAAGATACTTCTCTGCTTTCAATTAAAGATAACCAGATCAAAATCGGCGTCAAAAACTCTTTTTATATCAAACAATTACGTTCTCGTTATTATGATTTAATTAAAACTTCACTCCAACATAACGGTATTAAAGTAGATCAAATCGAATTCGAAGTTAAATCAGCCGTTAAAGCAAAAATTAAATCTCGTGAAATTAAACCATCCCTACTCTCAAAAGAACGTATCAAAAAACTCCATCCTCGTCAAAAAACTTCCGAATTATTAAATAACGGACTTAATAATAAATATACTCTAGATAATTTTGTAGTAGGGTCTAATAATGAACTCGCGGTTGCTGCTGCTAAAAGTATCATCAAATCACCTGGCTCGCGTTATAATCCATTTTTCCTTTATGGTGGCCCTGGTCTAGGTAAAACCCACCTTATTCAAGCTATTGGTAATGAATTATTAAAAAGAGATCCAAATCTCAAAATTCTCTATACTACTACTCCAGATTTTTATTCAGACTTCGTTGACTCTGTTAAGTTAGGTAAAGGTAGGGAGTTTAATTTAAAGTTCCGTAAATTAGATGTTCTTATTATTGATGACTTTCAACTTATCATGAATAAGGAAAAATCCCAAGAAGAATTCTTTAATATATTTAATGATCTTTATCAGCTTAATAAACAAATCATTATTACTTCAGATCGTCTACCTTCTCAAATCAAAACCGTTGATGAACGTCTTGCCTCTCGTCTTACCTGGGCTGGAGCTTTTGATCTTCAACTTCCAAAGTTTGAGGATAAATGTGCTATCCTCCGCGCCAAAGCCGAGCTTTCTGGTGCTGAAATAGAACCAGAAGCTATTGAATATATTGCTGAAAACGTAAATACAAATATTCGTGATCTAGAAAAAGAACTTGCTACTATTTTATTAATGTCAGAAGTTCGTGGTCTTACCCCATTAGAACTTATCGAAAATGGTTCAGTTAGTGTTAATAAATCTTCAAAGATTCGGCCAGTATCCCCTAAACAAATCATAGAAAAAGTTTCGAAGTATTATAATTTATCCGTTAAAGAAGTTTGTGGTAAATCCCGTGTTGCTAATATAGCAAACGCACGCCACGTCTCTATGTTTTTACTATCTAAAGAATTAAATTTAAGTACTAATAAAATTGCAGCTGAGATGGGTGTACAAGATCACACTACAGTAATGCACGCTATAAAGAAAATCGATAAAGACCTTAGATTAAATTTTTCTCTCCGTGATCAAATAGAAGAAATTAGGGAGAAGATTTATGGCTAATTTTGTGGAAAACCGGTGTAAAAATACTTGGAAATCTTTGTGGAATTTTTGCGTAAAAAAATGTGGATATCTTAATCCTTTTATAAATTCATGTGTAAAAACTACTTTTCCCACCAACTTTTTCAACTATTTTCACAGTCTTTTTCACAGTCTTTTTTACTCTATAAATAATCAATCTTTTCCACTATTCCACAATATCTACTATTACTACAACGAAATATTTTTAAATAATAAAGAAAGGAATTTTTAATGAAAATTACAGTCACACAAGAAAAATTAAGTAAAGCTTTAAATAATGTAAGTCGTATAGCAATTGGAAAAGTTACACTTCCTATACTTAATAATGTTCTTATTCGTGTAGATAATAAAAAAGTTTCGCTTGTCACCACAAACCTAGATATGGCAATCATAGATTTCCTTCCTGTTTCTAGCTCAGAAGATGGTGTAGTAACTGTACCAGCAAAACTTTTAGCTGAATTCGTTTCAAATCTTCCAAAAGGTGAAAATATTGAAATATCATCTAAAGATTCAAAAGTAACTATTTCTTCTGGTAAATATTCTTCAACTATTAATGGTGCTATAGCTGATGATTTTCCAGAACTTCCTGAAATTGATGAAAAAAATGCTGTTACTTATAAGATTAGTACTGAAGAATTTAAAAATAGTGTTAGTCAAGTTATTATCGCAAGCTCTAATGATCTCACTCGCCCAGCACTTACCGGTGTGTATTTTAATACTAGTAATAATACTTTAGCTATCGCTTCAACTGATGGGTATAGGTTAGCTGAGAAGAAATTAATTAATGAAGTAAAAAGTGAAGTAAAAGCCGTTGTACCAGCTAACTCACTTCAAGAAGTACTACGCTCTATTAATGATGAAATGGAAGAAGTGGAAATATCCTTTAATGAAGACTTAGTACGTTTTCGTTTAGGTGAAGTAGAAATAATTTCAAAACTAATTGATGCTAGTTTTCCTGATTATCAAAAATTAATTCCAGAAGATAATAATATTACAGTTACTTTAAACCGTGAAGAATTGATACGTGTTACAAAACTAGCGGCACTTTTTGCAAAATCAGTTGGCGGTTCAATTATTTGTGAAACCAAAAAACCAAATATCTTCTCTGTAAAATCTATCGCAAATGAATTTGGTGAAAATAATTCCGAGATTGAAACTAAGGTTGAAATAGAAGGTAAGGTCAATTTAAATTCTAGATTTTTAATTGATGCTCTCAATGCTCTTGAGGAAAAAGATCTTGAATTTAGTTTTTCAGATCATATCGCGCCGATTATTATAAAAAATAAAAAGAATAATAATTACACTCATATAATAATGCCATTAAACTCATGATAATTAAATCTATCAAATTATTTAATTTTCGCAACCACACTAAATATATATTAAACTGTGATGATAAAACATCACTAATTATTGGTGAGAATGGTAGTGGAAAAACATCGGTTCTTGAAGCGATTTATATTTTAACACAAGGTAAAAGTTTTCGTGCCACTGACCCAGAAATTATAAAAAGAGGCACTGATTATTATAGAGTAGAATTAGAATATGATAATGGTGAGATTAATATAGTTACTTATGATGGAAAAAACAAAAACTTCCTTATTATGGATAAAAAATCCCATCGTTTACCAAAAAAGAATAAATATCCAATCATCCTTTTTCAACCATCAGATCTAAACCTTATTAGTCATTCCCCATCTAGGCGCCGTGATTATTTTGATCGTATTTTTAGTCAATTTGATGAAAA
>CADBSQ010000005.1 GCA_902797415.1 uncultured Erysipelotrichaceae bacterium
TGCAGAAAAAGAACACAAAAAGAATAAAACCAAAGTATTTACTAAGAATAAAACTGTTAAGAAAGAAGCACCAACACCTATTTGGTTTGACAATAATAACAGCGAAACAGAAGTATCACTAGAAGAACAAAAAGAAATTGAAAGTATGTTAAAGGAGTTTAGATAATCATGGAAAATGCAAATTTTTTAGCAGCAAATAAATCAAAATTAAAAGAAAATTATGAAAAACACCTTCAAGATGAAACATTTAAGAAATTAGTTAATTCATTAAATATCAGCGATGAAATTCTTATGAAGTATACATCCAAGTTACAAGAAACATGCGATGAGCTAAACAATTGTAAAGGCTGCGCTGGTAAAGCTTTTTGTAAAAATGCAATAGAAGGTTATGTTTTTTATCCAAAATACGAAAATGATTTACTACATTTCAATTATGTTGCATGTAAATACGAAAAAGAATATCAGCAAAAAATTAATAATTCTGCTAACTACATTAGAATGCCTGAAAATCTTAAAATGGCTGCTATGAAAGATATTTATGTTAAAGATAAAAAAAGAATACCTATAATTAAGTATTTAAAAACATTTTATGATTTATATGAAACTGATAAACATCAAAAGGGACTTTACCTTCATGGATCTTTTGGTTCTGGTAAAACTTATATGATTTGTGCAATGTTAAATGAACTAGCTAAAAAAGGTGTTAATGTCTATGTTTGTTATTATCCAGAATTACTAAGAAGTTTAAAAGATTCTTTTAATACTGGTGATTTTGCATCGAGAATTGATCGATTAAAAAATGTCCCTATTTTATTTTTAGATGATATTGGTGCAGAGGCTCTAACACCATGGGCTAGAGATGAAATATTAGGCACGATTCTTCAACATAGAATGGACGCTAATCTTCCAACATTTTTAACATCAAATCTTAACCTAGAAGAACTAGAAATCCATTTAAGTTCAACCAAAGAAGGAATTGATAAAGTCAAAGCAAGGAGAATAATTGAAAGAATAAAATACTTAACAGTAGATATGTCACTGGTTAGTAAAAACTTAAGAGAAACAAAAAATAACTAAAATACATAAAATCCCTTGAAATTTAAGGACATTTAGTTTATAATTCTAGGTAGCTATAAGAAAGGAGGGATTATTTTGACAAGAGTAGTAGTTGTAGACGGTAATATTGATAGAGCTTGGAAAGAATTTAAAGTTAAATTTGCTCGCAGTGGTGTCCCTTCTGAAGTAAAAAAGCGCAAAGTATATGAAAAACCTGGTGTTAAGCGTGCAAGAAAGAAAAAAGAAGGCATTAAAAACTCTAGAAGAAGAAATAAAAACAGACAAAAAGCTAGCTAAAACTAGCTTTTTTTTATTCTAAAGAAATGTCATAAACATCATTTATTGGTATTAATCTTTTATCCTTAGTAATCAAATGATTAGAAGTAGCACCAATTAAAGTATATCTTTTTTTATCATCCTTAAACCTTATAACACAATCAATTGAATAAATCTGTTCATCTCTTTTAAAAATCTTTCTAATAGTCCTTCTAACTCTATCATCATTTCTTATAACATCGTTTGTTTTATTATATGAAAAAGAAGAATTGTTTCTAATTTCCTTATCATTCTGGACTGGAAAAACCTTTGGTAAACGCATAAAATTAATCACCTCTAGTTATAATATATGTTTTTTCGTAAATAATAATTATATGAATAACAAAAAATTTAAAAAAAATATAGGCCTTATTTTGCCAATTATCTTTCTTAATATAATTAGTCTAATAAATATGTATTATGCTAAATATATCAGCAGTCTATACAATGGTTTATTTTTAAAACAAGTATTATGGATTATAATTGGTTTTGTTTTAATGTTCCTAGTATATAGCATTAACATTAAATACTTTTTAAAATGGAATAAAATATTCTATATAATAGGTATTATATTCTTGGGTTTAGTATTAATAACTGGAACTAAAATAAACGGTTCTTCTGCTTGGTTTACATTTAAAAATATTAGAGTCCAACCAAGTGAAATATTTAAATTCTTTTATATAATAACACTATCATATATTGCAACTAATAGTCATAAAAAGATACTTAACCTAACCATTATGATGCTTATACCAGTTTGGCTTATTTTTTTAGAACCTGATAGTGGTGTTGCTTTAATGTATATCATTATTTACTTTGCTGTACTTTTTAACATTATTAAAAGAAAAAAATATATCTTTCTATTATTTAGTTTATTTTTGGTATTAGGAGTTAGTTTTATATCATTATATTTTTTAAATGATGATTTATTTATTAAATTATTTGGTACAAGCTTTTTTTATCGTATGGATAGATTACTTGACTTTAAAAATAATACTTCATTTCAATTATCTAATGCACTTATTGGAATGGGAGCATCAGGTTTTACTGGTCTTGGTTTACATTCAAGTAAGATATATGTACCAGAATTAACTACTGATTTTTCATTTTGTTTAACTGTAATTAATTTTGGTTTTATGATGGGTATAGCTTTAATACTTGTTTATACCTATATATTACTTAAACTGTTTAATTTAACTGGTACAAGAAATCTATTTTATAAGTATTATTCAACATCTGTATTTATTCTTATGTTTTATCAAATACTAGAGCATATTTTTATGAATTTAGGTCTTACTCCTATAACAGGGATTACTCTTCCATTTATGTCATATGGGGGATCAAGCATGATTAGTTTCTTTCTCATATATGGTATTTTATTAAAAATAACTACTAATAATAGTAGTTATAGTTAGAATATCCATATCCATTATAATATGGATAATAATTAGGATAAGCATTTTGAACAAACACTGGTCTTGGTCTGGAAGCATAAGTTCCAATCGCCGCACCAGATAATCCTCCTAGTATAAAAGGCATCCAAAAGAATCTATCCTCACCAAAATTAATATATCCTTGATTATTCATTATTACACTTCCTAGTTTATTGTATGTTATATTAAGAAATAAGTGTATAAACATTTATACTAGGTTTATTAAATAATCTCATATAAGTTTTTTGTGTACCTAAACCTGATTGAACAAAAAGGGAAGTGTTACCAATCTTATATTCCTCATCATAATAATTAGTTGCACCTTTAATAGAAAGTACTTTTTTAATAAGAGGAATATTTATTTCATTGTTATGAGAATGACCACTTAAAACAAGATTCATCTGATTAGGTTTTAATTCATTCATTATATCAGGTTCATGGGTTAGCAATATTTTAAATGGTACATCCTTATTTTTAGGTAAAGTTTTAACATAATTTGGTTTACCCTTAGTAATAGAATCAAGGCCATATAGAGCAATAGGTATATTACCTTTATAATATATTAACTTGCTATCATTTGTTAAATCAATAAATCCAGATTCACTTACTATTTCGTCAAAAAATACATTTTTAACATCTTTATCACCACGAACCAAGTATTTATCAATTAAAGGGTCTATCTTTTTAAGAGATGATTTTAATCTTTCAACATTTTTTTTGTCTGTAGTTAAAAACATATCACCAGTAAAAACTACGATATCTGGTTCTATTTTGTTTATTTTGTTAACTACATTATCCATTTGTTCTATATAAAAGGTTGACCCTAAATCCATATCAGAAAAGTGTACTATTTTAAATCCGTCAAAACTCTTTGGTATACCTTCTAAAGTTATATCATATTTTTTAATTTCTAACCCCTTTGTACCAAAATATCTTGCATATAAAATGATACATACTATAAGTAGTATGATGTAAGATATTTTTTTTATTATATTACCATTATTGTCTTGATTTTTTTTCTTTTTTGATTTTGTCATTTTATCAATCCTTGTTCTTATTATAATTTTACCAATCTATTACATAATTGTAAATAGTTTTGGGTGTACTTTACCTTGATTTGTAATTACTTTGATAGTATAATTTTAATAGAGAGTAGGGCTTTTATGGAAAAGGATAATATTAAATCAAAGAAAATAGTTATAATATCTAGTATAA
>CADBSQ010000006.1 GCA_902797415.1 uncultured Erysipelotrichaceae bacterium
GTGCTAGGAGGTATAGTATTTGGATTAGATATGTTTTTACATTTAGGTTTGTTTAAATAATAAAGAAAGGGGAGTTATATATGTTTATAAATGAATTTATAACTATTGGATTAAATGATTATTTTAATGATTTAAAAGCAGTATCTTTTGAAAAACATGTAATAGAATGTATATGTGATATTTATGGAAAAGAAGAAATTAAAAAAGTTTTTTTAACGAAAGATCAAAACGCTTTTATAGACATAATAAAATCATTTGGTTATCCAGACAATTACTTTACAAGATTTTTAAGCTACACAATCGAATATGAAAAATTTAAGGAAACATTAAAGACAAATCCTGAAGCGAAAACAAATATTTTAAGTCGTATTGAAGCAGAATTAATTACAATGTTTAGCTATAAATGGATGCTAGATAAGGTTACGGATGCTGATATTGAAAGATTTGAAAAAGATTTATTAAATAATTTTGAAGTAATTAGAATGAAATTTAACCATAGTGTGGATCCAAATATTATTAAAACAATTTGGTCAAAACAAAAACATGACTTACAAAACAGTATTAGTTTAAACAAAGCAGAAACATCCTTTTTGGAAACAGCAGTTTATAAAAAATTTGATTTAAATAAAGAAGATGTTCAAAAAATGGATTATCGGATGGTTGAACAACTAAATAAATCTATTACAGATAAGTTAAAAGAAGCACCAGAAGAAATAGTTAAAAAACCATTTAGACAAAAATTTGTTTTATCAAGCGGTAATGGATTCGTTGATATTTTAATGATGGTTAGCATCATTGGAACAATTGCTTCCATAGGTATAATTGCATTCTTGCTAAAATAGAAAAGGGGGATTATATGATTAAAATAAATGACATAGAATATGAGTTAGTTGAAGACTCTAGAAATGGTTTCGATAAGGAAGCTGTTAGTGAAAGATTAACTGATTATTTTGAAGAATTTGATTATGTTGTTGGTGATTGGTCATATGGAAAATTAAGACTTAAAGGTTTCAACGATAAGAAGAACAAAAAATTTAATAAAATAAATGATATCAACAATTTAAAGGATTACATAGAAAATTATTGTGCTTATGGGTGCAAATATTTTGTAATAAAAAGAATAAATGTTGATTAGTATTAAAAAATGTGATATATTTTAATATATAGAATTAGAATAAGAGGGATAGACATGAACGATACAATAAAACTTAAAAAAGACGGAGCAGAATTTGATGGTAATTTAATATGCTATTTTCAAGATACTTCAAATTCAAAAAAATATGTATTTTATACTAAGGCAGATGAGGATGCTGCAAATTCACCTACTTTAAAAATACATGTAGCTTTGATAAACCAATCAAACGCAGATCTTAATATGCCTATTAATGATACTGAGTGGGATGGACTTAAAGCAATAATGGGTAACGTACTTAAGAGTGCTGCTTCTCCAAATATTAAGTATTTAAAGACTAATAATACATTAGAAATTGCTGATGAGAGAATTATTGGAATGCCTTCTTCTTATGATTACGTTTCAAAGCATAAAGCTGTATATGCTAATGAAGCTCAAGAAGAAACTGGTGGAACTGATGAAACTGATGTACCGGCAGGTACTTCTGTATCTCCAATTATTCCAGATGTTCCTGCTGCTGACGTAACTCCGGCTCCAGAACCTGTTGCAACACCTGGTTTTGGTGGAAATATGGAAAATACTATTACACAACCTAATATCGCTGATGTTAATCCTATTCAGAGTTTAATACCTGATGCTCCAGGTGAAGCTCAAAGTCCAGAGGATAAACCATTACCAACGATTCCTGAGACTCCAAGCGCACCAGAACCTGCTATGAACGAAAATATTCAAATACCACCAATTTCTAGTCCAGAAGTAGAGGCTCCTAAAGAGCCTGAGATAAATGAACCAATTAAAGAACCAGTTAGTACTCTAACAGAAGAAGAAATAAATAATAAATTTGACAATATAGTAAATGAAATAAATGCACTTAGAGAAGAAGCTCTAAAAATGGTTAAGCAAACTGGTATGGAACCAATCGCTGCCACTGTAGTACCAAATACACCAAGCGATGTTCCAATTACTCCAATTACTCCAAGTACACCAGCAGATGAGAGTTCTACTTCTACTACTTCATCTGATGCTGATCAAAATTGGTTTGATATGCCGAATTAAAATTCGGTCTTTTTTTTTGTACTTCACATAGAATTAAATATGAAAAATATAATTTACTTAAATTATGGTATAAATGCAGATTTAAAAGAGTATTATAAGGACATATATTATTTTTACATCGATTATATAAAATACTACTTTATAAAAGTTGATAGACCATTAAAGGACATTTTAAATATTAACAATTACTTAGTAGAAAATAATTATTATCATTCTATAATTAGAACTAACGATAATAAATTTCATTCTAAAATTGGTAAAAAACACTTTGTTTTATTAAAACTGAATCTTCCTGAAAATAATGAAATTACCATAGAAGAAATATTAAAATACCAAGTAAGTATTAATGATTATAATCCCGATTTGGATAGAAGAAGTTGGTCAAATCTATGGGAAAGGAAAGTAGATTATTTAGAGTATCAAATTAGTGAGTTTGCAATAAATCATAAATCTGCGATTAACAGTTTTAGTTATTATGTTTCTTTAGCAGAAAATGCAATAGAATACTTTAATTTAACCCCAAAAGACGGTATAGTTTCTTTAAATCAAAAAAGAATAATTTATCCAAACTATGCTCGTGATTTTTTGAATCCCCTTAACTTAATTATAGATTATCGTGTTAGAGATATCGCTGAGTATATCAAGTCATCTTTTTGGAATGGCACTAATGCATTAAATGAATTAAAAAAAGTCCTAGATAAAAATATATACTCTTCATCAGAGTATAATTTATTATTTGTTCGAATTTTATATCCTAGTAATTATTTTGATGACTTACAAGGTGTTCTTGAAAAAAATAAAGATGATGATATTTTAATAAAGTATGTTGAGAGGGCAGAAGAATACCGTTTGTTTATTAGAGATGTATTTTTTTTGATAACAAAAAAAGCTCCTTTAATGAGCATAGATTGGATTATAAAGGAACATTAATAATTGATTTAACATTAGGTACTTTTTCTTTTACAGCGCCAAGAAGTCCATTGGATAGTGTGTCATCCTGAATCATGCATTTAGCGCATGCACCAGTTAGTTTAACATAAAGTGTGCCTTCTTTTTCATCGTATTTAATAAACTCAACATCTCCACCATCCATATTTAGAAATGGTCTTAGTTCTTCTAATATTTCTTTAATTTTTTCTTCATCAGTCATATTTTCACCTTTATAAAAATACCCTTGAAGGGTATTAATTTTTAAAATGGTGTCCCGGAAGGGATTCGAACCCTTGACCCTCTGATTAAAAGTCAGATGCTCTACCGACTGAGCTACCGGAACATATAATGGTTGCCTTGGATGGATTCGAACCATCGGAATGTCAGAGTCAAAGTCTGATGCCTTACCACTTGGCTACAAGGCAATCAACGAATGGTGGAGGGTCATGGATTCGAACCATGGAACCCGAAGGAACAGATTTACAGTCTGCCGCGTTTGACCGCTTCGCTAACCCTCCAATAATTAAAATGGTGCCGACAGAGGGAGTCGAACCCCCAACCTACTGATTACAAGTCAGTTGCGCTGCCAGTTACGCTATGTCGGCAAAAAAATGGTGGGCGCTA
>CADBSQ010000007.1 GCA_902797415.1 uncultured Erysipelotrichaceae bacterium
AAGACTAAACGAGTTGTACCAACTTGTTCTTGTCCCTCTTCTCTAAAAGTAGTAATAACTCCACTATAAGTAGGAACACCATTACATTTAAGGTCTAAATTATTATATTCTGCATTTATATTTGTAAGTAAACCACTATAATTATTAACTTGAACTGCATTAGCATAGACTGTATCAACTTGCTTAAGTAAAGCATCACTCTTATCTACATTTTCAAAATTCGGATTCTCTTTGATGAATTCGTCATAAGTTTTACCCGTAAGAGTTTGGAAGTTATTTAAAGCTTCTGCATACTTTTCGGAAGCAACTTCTACAGTTTCTGCATAGATGTTACGATTTGCTCTTGCATGTTCAAGCGCGGCCGAAGCACTTACATACTCGTTATTTAAGAATTCAAGTCGTGCATTCTTCTTTTTTAAATCTTTATTAAATTGATTTACATCTCGATTAAATGCTTCTTTGTTTTGAATTAAACCTTGATTTATATAATAATTAAAGTTTAAAATATAAGATTCACCGCTTGGATTAGAATCAGCTTCTCCTATATTTAAAACACCATTCTTTGCATATTCGCTTGAAGGTTGACCAACGATTAACTTTGTAACAAACTCTTCACTATCAATAGAACGATTTATTGAAGTTAAGTTAATACCATATCTAAATCCCGCAAAATTTTCTTTACCTACATATTGTTTGAAAGAAACTTTCTTATTTGGCCTATGTTCATAATTGAGCCAAATTTTACCAGTTTCATCATGGTCTACATCAATCTTTAACCAGCATTCAAAAGTTTCACACAAATCTTGAAGTATATTAAAACAATTTGATTTAGAAGCTTCAATTGACAAAACTTTTTCACAAGCTTCATTTTTTAAAGGCTTAATTATATCTGAAGAAATACTTAAATTATCTGCTAAAGAATTAATTGAGCTATAAAGTTCAATACTATCAGCTTTTGTATTTTCTTCGGGCTTTAAATAAAATTTATCAACTGTAGTTTGTTTTGCTTCCGGCGCAGAACCTACAAATATAGGATTACCATCGGCATCTTCAAAGTATCTTGTTAACTCAATATCTTCTATATAAGTATATTGATTTGTATACTTAGTAGAAGTTGGAATACGATAAATGAATAAACCTATACGATTTGAAGGGTCTACTAATTTTGAATGAGGTACTGATTGTTGTGCTGTAGCTGTAATATAGAAATAATCTTGAAATCTTGTGTTTGAATCTGTTTCTATATCTTCTTTATAATATTTATCATCATCGTCAGGATTATCATCTTCTTCTTCAGTCATAGGTGCCCAGGTTCGTTTTACATATTGATTTAAACCAGACTTCCATATATATTCGGTAGTATCATCATCTTTAACTTTATAAATATATTTTTTCGAAGGAGTTAATATTACACCATTTAAAATATAATTATTATTAATGAGCTCTCCACCTGAGATAACAATATTAGCTATACCACAACGTGCATCATCTGTTGTTTCAAAATCTAAATAGATTTTTTTAGGATTAATCTGTTTTACAGTAACCTTACTTCCATCTTCTAAAGTTTTTTGAACCAAATCATATCCAGCAACTACTGCATAAAGGTCAGATTTTTCATGTTTTATGTATAATCTATCTTGATGCTTTCTGGTTGTAAGTCTATATCTAACCCTAAAGAGATATTTATCCCCAGCATTTATTCCATTTATAAGTGCCGCATTATCAGTAATACCGCTATTATAATAACTATATTGATACTTATCACTACCTTCATTTTTTGGAGTATTTATCTCTAAATAACTACTAATTGTTTTTAACTGAGCTATATCTACAAGTGCTTTACCCGTAGTAATATCAGGATAAGTCGCAATTCCTAAGTCTAAAAGTTTATTTGACTTGGTCGCAACTGCGTTACTCCAACCTGTAATTCCAGACCCATTATAAGTTGAAAAACTACTTCCATTAGTTAAATAGTTTACAAGTACTGAAGAAGTACCATATTCGGTTTCAGTATAGTGATATATTTTTTGTTTATGACCATCATCATAAGTTGCTTCATATATATCAACTGTTTTTCCAGTAACTGGGTCATAGGTTGTTAAATTATTATAAACTAATCTATAACCTTGAGAAGTTGTACTTATATCTCCTACGTTTATTGCGGCCGAACCATAATTTATCACCATGGAGCCACTAGATTCTGTATAAGTAACTTCCCCAGTTATTCTATAATTAGTACCTATAATTGCATTATTATTATCGTATGACCAGCTTTCTTGGTCAGCCGCGCGTAAAAATTGAACATCTACAATTCTCTTATTCTCAATATAGCTATAGAATATATAAATAGTTTCACCTTTTTCAATGGTTTCTACTGTATTAGTTTCCATATTTAATACTTCAAAATTTTGTTTACCTTGAGCATTACTTACAGTGCATTCATAAATAGGTTCAACTATTGTTTGCTGTAATGTATCACTATTAATTTTATCTACACGCCAATCTGTGCCTTCTAATGTTTTTTCTGCAAGTTCAGTAACTGTACCTTGATTGTTATTTAATTCAGTGTTAAAGGTAATTCCGTATCCATTTCTTGCAAGCTCTTGTACAAATAAATCAGTACAAGTATAAGAAAAAGTATATTCTTCCGATTCCTCTTCTTTTTCTTTTATAACAAAATCATGCCATTCATTATTAAAAAATAACTTAATTTTGCGTTCATTTACTAAGAAGCGTTCAAACGGATTAACGACAAAATCCCCAACTATTTCATCATAGTATTTATACTTTAATGAAAAAGTTAGGGTCTTTTCGCCATTTGTATTTATTTTAAATACAGGTGAATATACTCTA
>CADBSQ010000008.1 GCA_902797415.1 uncultured Erysipelotrichaceae bacterium
CAGTCTATCTCCAATCAGGAGTGACAATTTCCGGAGGAAATGGCACTCCAGAGAAGCCCTTTGTGTTGAAGTAGCAAATTGTTTTAGATATTTTATATTTTATACTAATAGAAAAATTGATTTTTTAGATTATTTATGTATATTTCGCTTGACTTTAGCGTATATATTTAATATAATCTATGTTGATGAAAAGGAAAGCGGTGCATCCACGTACCCACCTGACTGCGAAAAGCGGTAGGTAAAAAGCCGAGATTAGTTAAATTATCTTAGTTTTTTAAGTGGATGCAAGTAATGCATTCACTTTTTAATTTATTTGGGGAGGTGCCTATTATAGCACAAAAAAAAGGAGAGCAACTTGTAAATGAACAAATAAAAGTTGCACAGTTAATGGTTATTGGTCCTAATGGTGAACAAATGGGAGTAAAAAACTTAAATGATGCTCTAACATTAGCTAACTATGCTGGTTTAGACCTAGTTTTAATGAACCCAGGTTCTGACAAATCTCCAGCGGTAGGGAAAATTATGGACTATAATAAGTTTAAATACGAAAAGAAAAAGAAACTTAAACAACAACAAAAACAACAAAGAGAAAACACCAAAGAACAAAAAGAATATCGTTTATCTTATAACATCGATATTGGTGACTTTACAACACGCGTGAACAATGCTCGTAACTATCTAATAAAAGGACATAAAATTAAAGGTTCTATTAGATTTAGAGGTAGAGAGATGAGTCACACAGAAGAAGGTAAAAATGTCCTATTACGTTTTGCCGATAGTTTAAGTGAATTTTCCAGTATTGAACAAATGCCAAAACTTGAAGGAAGAAGTATGACTATAATATTAACTCCTAAAAAATAAATAATGTAGAAGGGAAGATAATTATGCCAAAACAAAAGACACATAAGCCAACAAAAAAGGTTTTAAAGAAAAGAAATAGTGGAAGCATTTACCACAAAAAAGCAAATGGCACACATTTAACTGCCAAAGATTCTAGTAAACAAGTTCGTCAAAGAAGAATAAAAGGAAATGTACAAAAAAGTTATGAAAATAAATTCAAAGGATTTATTTAAGGGTAAGGAGGTTTAGAAGATGGCAAGAGTTAAAGGCGGAAATGTAGCGAAAAATAGAAGAAGAAAAGTACTAAAAGCTGCTAAAGGTTATTTTGGAAGCAAACATAGACTTTTCAAAACTGCTCAAGAACAAACATTCCACAGCATGAAATATGCTTATAGAGATAGAAAACAAAATAAAAGAAACTTCCGTAAATTATGGATTACTAGAATTAACGCAGCTTGTAGACTTAACGATATAAGTTATTCTAAGTTTATCAATGGTTTAAACTTAGCAGGAATTAGCATTAATAGAAAAATGTTATCAGAAATTGCAATTAATGACGAAAAAACATTTACATCTTTAGTTGAAGAAGCTAAAAAAGCTTTAGAAAAAGGTCCTAAAAAGGAAACTAAAAAAGAAGAAACTAAGGAAGTAAAAGAAGAAAAGAAGACTGAGAAAAAAGAATCTAAAAAGGATTTAAAAGATTTAACAGTTTCTGAACTTAAAGCAATGGCTAAAGACAAAGAAATTGCAGGCTTTAGCACAATGAAAAAAGATGAACTTATAAAAGCATTAGAAAAATAACAAAAACTAAAAAGAGTTTTTGTTTTTTTATGAGAAAAATTAAATACACCTAGAATAATAATAAGTAGAGGTGTATAAAATGGATAAAGAAAAAATCAAACTTATTAATAAAATATTTCAAAACAAAACAATAAGAACTATTTGGGATAATGAGCAGGAAAAATTCTATATTAGTGTGGTTGATGTTGTTGAAGTATTAACTAATAGTTCCAATCCTAGTGTTTATTGGAGAGTGTTAAAGAATAGACTTAAGGAAGAAGGAAATGAAACCGTTACAAATTGTAACGCCTTGAAATTAAAAGCGAAAGATGGCAAAATGCGTTTAACTGATGTAGTTGATATTGAAGGAATGTTTAGAATAATAGAATCTATTCCAAGTAAAAATGCTGAGCCTATAAAATTGTGGTTAGCTCGTCTTGGTAAAGAAAGAATAGATGAAACATTTGATCCAAGTATTGCGGTACAAAGAGCTATAGATAGTTACCGAAAAAAAGGTTATGACGAAGAGTGGATAATTCGAAGAATTAAAAGTATTCAAGATAGAAAAAAGTTAACCGATACATGGATGGAGGGTGGAATATTTAAAGAAAGTGAACACGCTTTTTTAACAAACGAAATATATAGAGAATGGTCAGGAATGTCTGCCAAAGAATACAAAGAATACAAGGGACTTAAAAAAGAATCCTTGAGAGATAATATGACAGATATAGAAGTAATGCTGGCAGATCTTGGGGAAATAGCAACAAGAGAACTTGCTAAGGAACATAAACCAAAAGGTTTAAATCAAAATAAAAAGATTGCCAAATTAGGAGGTAATACTGCTAAAGTAGCAAGAGATGATTTAGAAATGAAACTAAATAAATCTTTAATTTCAAACAAGAACAGATTAAACCATAAGAATAAAGAATAATTAATTCTTATTTGAGTTTCCGTATTTTTTGAAGAAGACAAAAAAAATCGAGTTCGATAATTAATCAAATTCGATTTTTTACTTTAAAAATAAGGAAATACCTTCAATAATTTGATAAAATATAATTGATAAAAGTAATTTTATTAAAAACAATTAAAAGGAGGCATTTCCTATGAATTATTTTACATCAAATACTAATGAAATGAAACGAAAAATTGTAAATTTTACAAAAAAAATGTCAAATGGTCTTAAAAAGCCAGAAAAAAAATTTGTTACGGATATTTTATATGGTCTTAGTGCTAATAAAGATATCAAGATTTCTAATATTGCTAGAAGTTTGCAAGAAGATATTAAACTTGATAATACTATTGAAAGATTATGTAAACATTTAGATTCATTTGATAATAGAAACGTTGTTAATGATAATTACTTTAATTATATTAATAGTATGATTCCAGAATATCCTATTACTATTTTTGATGACAGCGATATTACAAATATATGGGAAAAAATTTGAGAATTTGGACTTAGTAAAGGATGCAAGTGACCCAAAGAATTCTTATAAGCCAGGATATCATATGTGTAATGCTGCTGTTCTTACAAAAAATGAAAAGCAACCTGTTCCTATATATAGTAAAATTTATTCTACAAAAAGCAAGGACTTTGAAAGTTCAAACAGTGAGACTTATCAAAGTATTGATACAGTAAGAAACTATTCTGTTTTTATTGAACGATGATACGTTTCTATTCTCCATCTATCCAAATATATTCTTACTAATTTTATTGCATCTTGCTTTTCTTTAATTTTTTTATTTGTTAAAAGTATAAATTTTTCCACATTTCCAAGTCCATATACAAATAGTAAAGTATATTCTTTATTATCTTTTGGAAGAGTTGCTCTGGTATAAGAAATATATACATCTTTTTCTTCTCCTTGAAATAGTAAGTGCATTTTTATTTTTCCCTTTCTATTTTCGTAAACCTCATTTATATTTTTCTTTTTATCTTTAAAATAGAAACACCTATTTTTCTTTAATCTAACAAGGATGTCATCTCCACCTGATAATACGTATTCAAATAATTTAGAATCATCGTATCCTCTATCAAAAATCATTAAGGATTTACGTTTAAGACAGTTTTATGAAGATATAAGAGTAAGAAGTTTAAAATCTATAAATAACCTAACATATTTTCTAAACCTGCTAATAAGTTTAATAATAAATATAATCGAAGAATTAAACAATAGTTTACTTACACATAAAATACTCTATGAAGCAAAAACGTTGAGAAGTAAAGTTGGAGTTTGGATTACTCAAATAGCTTTAGGAATACATGTAATGTTAAGAAGAGCAATAAAGGGAGTAAAATCATTTTATAAAATATCCCGGAAAGAACAAATAAGTGCTTATCAGCTAAGTTTCGAATTATAAAAATAGTCTTGTATTTATTAAAAAAAATTTTGATAAAATATCAATTCTTTTTGTCGTGAGTAAAAAATTGAAATTTAGTTTTTTTTGTTTACATATACCTTTATGTAAAATTATTTTTTTTGGAGAGTAGATATTTTTTAAAAAAAACGGAAACTCAAATTAATTCTTAACCTTGAATATTTTTCTAAAATAAATTATAATTGAAATGTAAGTAATA
>CADBSQ010000009.1 GCA_902797415.1 uncultured Erysipelotrichaceae bacterium
ACCTTTAAAAAGGTTTTTTTTATAAAACAGTATGGACATAATAATAACTGTCTGGTAAACTAAATATAGGAGATGATTCTATGCTAAATAATAAAGGATTTAGTATATTAAGAATTATAATTATTATAATATTAGTAGTAGTTCTTTTTTTACTGGCGAAACCATCATATAACTTTTTATCGAAATATATAGACAGAATGAATGCAAAATCTAACATTACAAAATTAGAAACACTAGCTTCAGACTATGCAAAAGATAATATAGACACTTATAGAAAATGTGTAGGAGATGTTGACGAAAGCTGTTTAATTAGTGTTGATACATTAAGAGAAAAAAATTATATCTATGATAATAAAATATTAATTAATCCTGTAACAGAAGAAGTTTTAAATGGAAATATTTTAGTTTGTTTTAACGGAGAAACCAGTTTTAACTCTAAATATTTACAAGAGTATAGTGATAGTTACTACTGTGGAAACAACTTTGCAAAAAGTGAAACTGATACTAAAAACTACTATTCAGGCAAAAAAGTTACTGATGTAATAAGATCAGAACAAAATAATATTAAAAATATCAATGGTGAATATAGATATGTCAGTGTAAATGCAAAAAACTATATTTCATTTAATAATCAAACATTTAGAATCTTAGGTTTAGTATATGATGCCGCAGGTAATTATAGGTTAAAGATTACTAGTACCAAACCTGTACTGTTTAAATCTTACTCTGTAAACTCAGAAAAATTTACTGATACAGAAGCTTATAACTACTTTAATAATGGAGATTATTATAACAAGATGGCAGAAGAATATAAACGATTAATAGAAATAGGAAGTTGGGATTTAGGTTTTTGTGATGATATAAATAATTGTTTAGATACTAACTCAGAAAAATGGAATGGGGCAATTGCTATTTTATCGATAAAAGACATTGTATATTCCACAAATTGTCAACAAACCACAGCAGAATGTCTAGCTACCAGTTATTTAGATATTGATAAAGAAGCAGTTTTAAATTATACTACTGGCAATATTTATCAAATCAGTGGTAATATTATTGCTAAATCAGACTTCCGTGTTACAACATTTGCAAGACCAACTTTTTATATAGATAGTAACGTTGTAATAATTGAAGGAAATGGTGGAAAGTATTCTCCATTTAAAATAGGATTAGGTGATTAACTTGAATAAAAAGGGTTTTACATTAATAGAACTAATCTCTGTATTAATAGTTCTAAGTTTGGTATTGGTTTTAGTTATACCAAATATAGTTTATTTTAAAAATACGGGAGCAGATGCTATAAAAAAAGGTAAAATCAATACTTTAACTACACTAGCTAAAAGAAAAACTGAAGAAGATATTGATAATTACCAAGATTGCACAGGAACCATTTCTAATAATAATCTTAGTAAATGTATCTTTAAAGTTACTGATTTAATGAGTGAAGAAGAAGATTTAAAAGGAAATATATATATTTGTTTTGATAACTTTAAATTAGAGGCAAATGCATATTATAGTGAAAACACATCATACACTTGTTCATAAAAAAAACGCTATTGCGTTTTTTTTATGTGTTTGGTATTTGTGTAAATGAAGCGGAAACATTTAATTTACCAGTTCCTCCACCAAGACTAGCGGCCGTATCCGCAACATTATTCATTGATTCTCCAGTACCTTCTATCCATTTAAAATATATACGTAAATCAATAACTTTATTTTGTGCATTATGAGCAACTGTTCCAGTTAAACTATTAATTCCATTATTAACATTTGTAATAGTACCATTAGTACCTATTCTATAAGCATAAACTACCAGATCTTCAACATTTGTATTATCTGCCGAAGTAACGCTTATATTATATTGAAATGACACTTGTGTATTAACAGCATTTATTTCTATATCAAAATAACCTTCACTGCTAGGAGCTATTACTCCACTAGCAATATTGCTGTTATTTTCATAAACGGGATTTATTAATGATGAAAGCTGTGCATTACTAGATATATCTGTTCCATTAAGAAGTATTCTCCACATGGCAACAGCAAATTCAGTTTGGCCTTCTTTAGATTCCGTGTACTTTGCATAAGTTTGCTTAACTTCAAATAAGCAAAGGATTAAACAAATAATGGCTATAAAAAGTTTTATTTTTCTTTCTCTAGTCATAACTAGCCTCCCTATGATTCGATTATATCATAGTTTGTGACAAAATACATTATTTAATTGACAAAGCGTCGCAGTAACCTTATAATAGCAACTCAAGGAGAGAATATTATGAAAAGAGAAGATTTTTTTGCTGCAGTTAAAAAAGCAAATGAGGAAGCATTAGAAAGATACAGAGTAAGGGAGTATGCGAAAAGAAAAAATGATGAAATATTTGCTGAATTACTTCTAGATTGTATAGTAGAATTTATTAGCGGTTATGATTATAGTTCAAGTACATTTAGAGATGACCTTTTAACGCTTGAAAAATGGGAAAGGTTAAAAAATATACTTAAAGTCGAAGAATATAGCTTTATACAACAAGCTGTAGATGATAAATCAGCAATTATTCAATTAGTTTTACCTACTGATGAGGAACTTCCCGATATTAATATTGCTTATGTTAATAAATTTCTTGAAGATCAAGAGGTTTCAATTTCAGTCAGCAGAATAAATGAAATAATTATGGACATAAAATTTAATACTAACATCATCCTAGAAACTAGAAAAATGATAGAAGCTGAACAATTGAGCTTTGTATCGCCAAAAAAAACTGGTATGTAACAAAGAATAATAAAGCAAAATAAAAGGAGATATTATGACAGAAGAGTTTTTTGAAGAAATGAATGCAGCAAATAACAAAGCATTAGAAAATTACGAATACGAAATAAACGTTATAGTTGCTGAAAATCAAAAGCAAGCTGATTTATATTGGAAGCTAATATTGTCTTTAATAGAGACATTTGATTATAGAATAGGTTTCTTTAAAGTAGGCTTAATAGATGCTGAACTTATAAAAAAATTAGGACGTCCAAAAATAAGCGTTCAAATTAATGAAGAAACAAACAAAGCTATAATAAAATTAGAATATAGAAAGAAGCAATACTGTAGTAAACTTTATCATAAATACGATTTTGGCTTCATTAACCAGATTCTAGAAGAAAAAGATGCCAAAATCTATGATACTCATGAAAACGGATTTTCAATAGAATTCGATGCAAGTTTAATTATTGATAATAGAAATAGACTTTGGAAAGAAAGAAAAAAAATTTAAACCTTATATACTAAGCAAAAGAACAACTCATCTTCTTTTGCTTTTTATATGCAAAAATCTATTTTAATAATTAGTATTTTGTGTTAAAATTATTATGGGAAGGTAGGTTGTGATATTATGAAAAAGATTATTATAGTATTAATAACCATAATCATAATTGAGATTGTTTTGATCATAATTACAATTAAGCGCAACAAGAAAATACAAAACAAACTACAAGTAACAGCCACCCCAACAAAAAAAGAAAACAGCCGAGAAGAGGCAATAGAAACAAAACAAAAAGAACAGCAAAACAATATAGAAGTGAAAGACGATACACTTAATCTAGATGAACTATTCAAAACTATTTCTATAGTACAACAAGACTATGATTTTGATTTTGGACTAAAAGAAGAAAATAAAAAATAACAATAATCTGGAAGTGATATAATGGCAGATGTAAAAGTAACTGCGCAGTCCCTAGAAAAACGCAAAAAAAGACTTAAAATTGCTAAAATAGTAGTTTTTGTTTTATTTGTAATTTTACTTTTAACTTTTTTTGTATTAAGTATAATCTATAAAGGCGGAAGATTTACAGTAACACTTGACCCTAACTTTAATAATAAAAGTGGGATTGTTTTGTATGAAACAAAAGAGGACATAAATTATAAAAACAAACTATATGCAAAAGAAATTGAGTACATGGATAACATATCAGGAGAATGGTTACCAGATAACATTAACCATGAAAAAGATGGCCCACACAACGGAGAAAATTATATCGCATACTCTTTTTATGTTGGAAATACTAGTGATGCAACAATAAACTATTGGTATCGTATAAAAATATTAGATGTTATTAAAAATGTTGATGAAGCGATTAGAATAATGGTTTTTGAAAACGATGATAAAACAATCTATGCAAAAAAGAATGAGCTAACTAAAAAAGCAGAACCAGGAACTACAAGCTTTTATTCCAAAAAATATGCATTATATAAACAAAGAAAACACCTCAAAGCAGGAAAATCTGATCGTTTCACTGTCGTAATTTATCTTGAGGGTGACGACCCAGAATGCGTTGATGCGATTATTGGTGGAGAAATTAAGCTAAAAATGGAAATAGTAGAGGAGCACATCGATGACAAAGACTGATAACAAAAAGAAAAGAAGAAGAGCACTTCTCATACCACTGCTTTTTAGTGCTTTCTTTCTCATTACAACATCTTATGCATGGTTCTCAGCAAACAGAATGGTTAATGTTGAATCCCTAAATGTACACGTTCAATCTGAAGGAGGACTTGAAGTTAGTACAAACGCTATTGACTGGAAACAAGTAGTTAACGTACAAGATATTATGGATGCAAGAACTAAATATGCAAATAGTGTTAACCAAATACCTTATGAGATGTCACCAGTTTCAACAGGTGGAAACACATCAAATGGTAAAATGGCTATGTTTTTAGGAAATGCAACTAGCAACGACGATGGTGACTTCGTTCTAGAAGCTAATCAAAGTATTGAAACTGAAAGCTTTGGTGAGTCAAGTGACGGAGAATTCATCGTTTTCGATATATTTTTTAGAGTAAAAGCAAACAAAGAATTGTATTTAGATGGAGACTCTAAAGTCGAGTATACCGGGGATAGGACAAATGGAATCGAAAACGCTACAAGAATAGCTTTCGTTATAGAAGGTAATTCTGCAGATGAACCAAATATTTCCCAAAACTTAAACAATGCAAGTTCCGTGATATTTTGGGAACCGAACTATGATGTACATACGGTTCATGGAGTAGATCATGCACGAAATACTTATGGAATAACAACCAGTCAAACAGGTGGAAGCTTAATTCCATACTCTGGTGTAATAAGCAATATAACAACAGCTAACGGAGTACTTGTAGGAAATGCCACACAAGCTTCCTATCCATCATATTTTAAAAATATGACCATGAATATAACCACTCCATTAAATGGTGCTACAAATCAAAAAATACTAGACTTAACACCAAGTGTAACAAAAGTAAGAGTTTACTTATGGATAGAAGGACAAGACGTAGACTGTGAAGACTATGCTTCATATGGTGATATAACTTTTGATATGAGGTTTACTACAGATCCTTCATAGAATTGAGGTGAGAAATAATGATTAAAAAAATTAAAGCTGATAAACAAAAAGTTTTATTAATTTTTTTAGGTGTCATTATTTCAATAACTTCTTTTGCATTTACTTATGGTGCTATAAGAACTTTTGGGGATGCTAATACTGTTGATGAAGGTACCACAACCGATACAGTTTATGTAAATGACTTCGCAGAAGATTATTACTATTATACTGGACAAAACTATACATATAGTTCTAATATGACTACACCAACACTTGTAGATAAACAAATATACACTGATGCTAATCTTGTGGAAGTTACTATAAACTATTTTGGTACTGACAAAGAAAACAAATATACTGGTTATGTATCAAACGAAACAAATGAAAGACAAAAAAAGTTTGTTTATTATAAAATATATCCTGTTGAAAGTGGATATATAAACATTACACTAATCGATAATCCATTTACTGATCATCCAGATAATTTTTACTTCAATGGATGGATTACCGATTATCAAGGTGCCACCATTAGCTATAACAGCACTTACTATGAAAGAACCGCAAGAGTACCTGTTACAATGTCTAATGGAGCTCCACAAAGTATTGAAATAAACATGTATGCTAGGTGGACTAGAGGAGCGAAAACAACTGTTGGAGGTTCAAGAACTTGGACTAATGCATATAACGATTTAGAAACAGGAGAAATGCATCAGATAGTTCTTGATACAAATCTTTATCAAGATCCTAGTGTTAATGGTTATTATCTAGCAGATACAATTACCACAGTTTCTACCGTTACAGGAAACTGGTGGAATTATGATGTTAATACAGATTATGCAACATGTACAGATTGTTATGACACAAGTCATACGTATCACAACAACAATAACCCATATCAATGTCCTGCTCCAAATTTAGGATACTTTCCAAGTGCAGGCGAATATACAAACGATTGTACAGTTTATTACATGCAGTCACAAACTGATACATGGGATCCAGATGCTACCTACTATGAATATAGGAATGGTTCCTATCGAACAGTAACCTTACAACCAATTGTTGTTGGTCAAAAACCTGACGATATATTTGACTCAGGAACGAATATGGCTGGTTACTATCGAAGGGTTACTAGATCTAGAAACCAGTCAATCGCTGGATATTATAATAACACTGGTGTTTTACAATCTGGAAATTGTACATCTAACTCCTGTACAGTTTATGAACTAATACAATACTATGGAAATAACAACACACCAAATCTTTATCAGTCAAATCAAACATATTACTATTTAACTACAAGAGATACCAACGTCGTTGTTATGACTAATAATGTAAGTAATTCATGGAGCAACACGTTTACAAAACCATTTACCTTAACCAGTGTTTATAATGATACTAATTATAATCGAACGTGGGATGTATCTGATACTAGTGTAATAGCATACGCTAATCTTCGAATTGAAAACTTAACTATATCTGCTGGGACGGGTAATGCTAATACGAACCCATCTAGTTCTGCGAATGGTGATGGAGTATTTTATGGAAATTATTTTAATGTTAAAATTGGTCGGGGGATAAAGCGAAGCGGAAATAACGTTAGTTTCATCTCTTATGAAGGGGCAATGAATACCACTTCTACTTCAGCAGTAGGTTCAACCAGTTCACCAAGAAGATATAAAATGGAAATAGAATCTGGTTTTTATAACTCAGGTACTGCTACGTTTGGAGCAAGACAACCCAATAGACAAACACCTTTGTATGTAGAAGCAATTCTGGTATTTGGTAATGATTATGATAGAGTAAAAGTGGATAATACTAAACTTGATATGTATTATTCAACGGCAGCCAGCTGGACTGGTAATATTCATTCGTCTGATGATACCTATAATCCATGTGTAACGACAATAGTTAAAAGTGGTTATTTAGGATCAGGGCACTATGATTTAACAACAGGTGTATATGTAGGCGCTCGTTATAATGGCTCTCACTATGCACCAAGAGTACTAAAAATGGAAGGCGGACACATTTATAATATAGTAGGTGCACCAAGTACTGATTCAAGTAAATCAAGTTTGACCGCAGCCCACATTTATATGACCGGTGGAGAAGTTGATCTTTTAACTGGAGGAGCAGGTACGACTACTACTTATGGTAACAGAATTATTCAAGTTACAGGTGGAACAATTAACTATGGTGTTATTGGCGGTAGTAATGGTGTTGATGGATCTAGTACAGATGGTACTCTAACAGGAGACTCTTATGTCTATATAGGTGGAACCGCTACTATTGGTGACATGTCTGTTATAGATGATGATAACGATAATAATAATACTATGTATGGTGTTGCACCTGGTTCAGTATTCGGAGCAGGTAATGGTAGCAGCACTTATGATACAATTGGATCTGTTAAAAACTCTAACGTTGTAATAAATGATGAAGCTGTAATCAACGCAAATGTGTATGGCAGTGGTAACTACGGTACTGCCGGTTACAGTGCGACTAATTCAAGTACTACTAATATAAAACTCGTTGGAGGAACCGTAAAAGGATCTGTCTTTGGTTCAGGTAATAATAGTGGATCTGGTAAAGAAAACTCTGTTGTATCAACCATTAATATAACACTTGATGGTGGAACTGTCGAAAGCGGTATTTATGGTGGTAGTAATAACGAAGGTACAGTATATGGATCTGTAAACATCAATTTAGTTAATGGAACATTTAAAGATGCTTACGGTGGAGGATATGGACAAAATACTTACGTAGAAAGAAATGTAGTTGTTAATGCTGGTAGCAATGATACAACTAGTCTAACCTCTACAGGGGATGTTTACGGTGGAAGTGCATTTGGTACAGTAAATGCTAAGCAATCAGTTAATTCAGCAACAAATTATACAACTACAGTAAATGTCGTTAAAGGAACTTATAGTAGCATTTATGGTGGTGGTAAAGGAGATGCAACCCATTCTCCACTTGTAGCAGGTAACATTACTGTTAATGTTACAGGAGGCACATCAACCAATATATTTGGTGGTAACAATGCTAATGGTACACCACTAGGAACAGTCACCGTCAACATAAATGGTGGTACAAATACAAACGTCTACGGGGGTAACAATGCTGGTGGAACCGTACCAATAACACATGTTAATATTGGTGGAGGAAACAATACAACCGTGTACGGTGGAGGAAAACTTGCCACTTCAGCAACAACGAACGTTATCGTAACAGGTGGATCTAGTACCAACGTATATGGTGGTGGTGAAAACGCTAACGTTACTACTAAATCTAATGTAACAGTTAACTCAGGAACTATAACGAGCGCCGTATACGGAGGTTCTAACTCTGGTGGTACAGTTTTAGAGTCCCTTGTTAATATAAACTCAAGTGTTCCTACAGTTTACGGAGGTAACAACGCCAACGGTACAACTACTACTTCTAATGTAAACTTAAATTCTGGAACAATTACAACCGCTTACGGTGGTGGAAATCAAGCATCAACACATATTTCTAATATTACACTTAATGGAGCAACTGCAACCGATGTATTTGGTGGTGGTAACTCAGCAGGTGTTGATGAAACCCATGTAAATCTAGTTACAGGAACATCAACAAATGCTTATGGAGGAAGTAATACAACTGGTACCGTTACAGATGCTTACGTAGTTTCAAATAATGCATCAAACTTAACCGTAACAAATGTATACGGTGGTAATAATGCAGGTGGTAAAACAGTTACAGCAAACGTTAACCTTACTGGTGGAAATTATACAAATATCTATGGAGGAGGTAATAACGCTGAATCTGATTATACAAGTGTTCAGGTTCACAATATTACCGTAACTGGAGACTTCTTCGGTGGAGGTAATGGTGCAGCTGCTAACGTTAACTTTAACACCAATGTTAATTTCGTATCATCTAATATCACGGGAGATCTATTTGGTGGTGGTAACAATGGTCAAGTTATTGGAAACACAAACGTTTTAATAAATGGTTCAACCATTCAAGGAAGTGCTTATGGTGGAGGTAACGGTACCACTGCAGTAGTGCATGGTGACACTAATATTACTGTTCATAATTCTTCTCTTATATATGAACACGTATTTGGTGGTGGAAATGCAGCAAACACAGGTACAAGTAGCACAAACAACTCAACAAGTACAGTTAATATCGCTGGTGGAACTGTTCGAAAAAATGTTTATGGAGGCGCAAACACCGCAGTTGTTTATGGTACTGCTGTCGTAAATGTTGGTTACTCATCTAGCGGTATAACTCAGTCTAACATCCGTATTGGTGGTACAGTATTTGGTGGTGGTGAAGCTAATGCTAGTGGTTCACCAATATACGACTTTTCATTTATAGGTGTTACACGTGCAATTCAAGTTAATATAGATGGAGCAGGCTATAATTCATTTGATATAGTTGGTTCAATCTTTGGAAGTGGAAACGCTTCATCTACATCTGGTACTAGTGAAATAAACATTTCTAATTATGGTACATTTACAAATTATAAAGAAAACGTATCAATTCAAAGAACAGATGTATTAACACTTAAAAATTCCGCTATAAAGCTAGAAGGTGCAACCGATAGAACAAATGAATACTCAGATGTAAAATTTTCACTAAGTAGAATTAAAAAATTAATTTTAGCAAACAATAGTACACTCTTCTTAGATGAAAATGCTAACCTTTTAGAAGAATTTAGAAGTGAATTAATCAATGGTAATTCTCATACAAAAGCATATGCAACTATCAACGAGACAACAGGAGCAACCCAAAGAAATGTTAATAACAGATTATATATGCTTGAAGGTAAAAACTTAAACATCGCAACAAACGAAAATGCTACTGCCCCTGGTAGGGTGTATGGTATGACATTCTTTGGAATGTATAAAAATGGTAATAATGGCGTTGTAACAGGTTTATACAATAACAGTTTAAATAATGGAGATTATGCTGGTAGTGGTAACATCCTAGCATTCACATCTGGTAGTTATGTATGGGGCTTACACCATTCAAGTCATAACATTAAAACTGATGGTTTTTACTCAAACTATGCTGATGAAACCGAAGGTCGAGAAGATTATATCTTTACTAAGTATATTGAACCAGAACCACCTGATGCAGGTTACTATAGATGGTCAATTGGTGAACAGGTTATTACTTACGATGTAAATCTAACCGCATCAAAGTATTCAACTCTTGGTACGGTTGAGTTACCACTAAGCTTTAATGCTGATCCTAATACGACATTCCATATAAGAGGTTTTAACTATGAAGATATAGAATCAGGATTTGAGCTCGTACCTGAAAACGAAATACCTAGAATAAATAACCAAGGTACAGCAGATACAAAAATGGGATTAAAGTTAGAACCTTCTAACGTAGGATTCGTAACATCAGGTCAAACCCAATTTGTAACAAACGATCCTGATGAACCAGTTCTTGGAACAAAAAGTTATACATCAGAAAATTCAACGGCAATACCTAGTTTACTCTTTTACTTTTACCATTCTAAAAACATAACAAGAGCAAGAGAGATTGGTACAGTAGTTATAACTCTTTACACTGAGGTGCCTATAGATGATCTAAACAGCGTAGTTAGCCGTGTAAACATCAATGTAAAGTTAACAACAGCACTTTACAGTGGTACAGACTATGAGGGTGCCATGACTACTGGTGAAAAATATGACTTATTTGCTTCTACAGCAACAAATATCAATAGCAAATCAAAACTAAGTGCTTATTATTCATTATTTATGGAAACCAATACCACTTACTATAGAAGCGGATA
>CADBSQ010000010.1 GCA_902797415.1 uncultured Erysipelotrichaceae bacterium
CTTGTAAATATTTTAACATACAGAGGTTTATTTTTAAACTTTATATGTTTCGATATATAAAAAATATAGTTTAACTAGATTAGTATGTAACTTATATTTCCTCTAAGTTATTTACATCTCTTGAAAAACTGATCAAATCATGTTACCCTTTATAATGAAAAAAAGGATGATATTATGGATATAAATAAATTTGAAAAAATAAATAAAAATGAATATAAATTATTTTTAAGTAATGGAAACGAAATAACATTGTATGACGACGTTATTTTAAAATATGATTTACTGATAACCAGAAAAATTAGTGCTAATGATATTACTAAAATAATGGATGAGAACGATGAAAAGAAAGCCTATTATTTAGCTCTTAAAAAGATTAATAGAAAAATGCAGACTGAATATGAGATAAGATCCTACCTAGAAAGCAAAGACATAAATGTTAGAATAATAGATTCTGTTATAGATGAGTTAAAAACACAAAATTATCTAAATGATAATTTATACACTGAAACGTTTATTAAAGACTCTATCAATCTATCAAATAATGGACCTTTAAAGATTAAAAATGCACTTATAAAGAAAGGTATTAAATTAAGTGTTATTGATGAGCATTTATCTAAAATTGATAATAAAATTTGGATTCAAAAAACAAGAAAGTTAATCGAAAAAAAGGCATCAATCAGCAGAGACAGCAAATACATATTTAAAGCAAAAATGTCAAGAAAACTAAACACACTAGGTTATTTAAGTGAACATTTCACATGTAATTTTGATAATATAAAGATTAATACCAAAAACAATTTCAAAGAAAAAGCCACAAAAGAGTGGACTAAACTTTCTAAAAAGTATAAAGACAAAGAATTACTATATAAATTTAGAAATTCAATGTATCAAAAAGGATTTAGTACTGATGACATTAATTCATTTTTAGATAATATTATTTTATAAATTTATTATTGGGATTTGATTTATCAGTCTTATATAGTCTTTTAGACATATCAACACCAAAGGGATTGGTTTGTTTTTCTCTTTGTTCCCTTGTTTGTTGTTTGGGTTGAGTTTTTTTATCATTTCTTGGTGGATTAGAATTTTGATTTTGCGTAGGTTTATCTTTTATTTCTTCAGCATTCATTGATTTAATTGAGTTATTAGACATATTAACAGATTTTTCAAGATCGTTAAGTACCTGTTTTTCTTCTATAGGCTTGTTTTCTGTTTCTACATATTTTTTCTTAGCTAAAAACGTAGACAGACAAAAGTATCCTAATAATGCGAGTAGTATTATTCCAAAAACAAGGATTAATACTACTATAATCATATTACTATCCACTATATCACCTCTATCTTATATTGATAGTGTACTTTTTATCTCTTACTATTACAAGGACGTCAACTTTTGAAGCATTTTCAACATCCTTATTAACCTCTAAAACATATTCGTCCTTTAAAGAAGTTGGTGTAACATCTTTTACATTACTAAGCTTATCATCGTATTTTACCTTAACAAATGCATCAAAGAAGCTACTGCTATATTTTCGATTTTTAGCAAAAGCAGTATCGTTTGAAATCTCTAATACACCCTTTAAAATAACTAATGTGCTATTATTTGTAGCATCAGCGTTTATAACGTCGACCATCTCAGTACAGTTTGACCTTATGCAAGCCTCATAATTGTAGGTAAAAGTAGATTTGTTTTCATATTCATTAAGAGTAAAATCTGAATCATTTAGTACGCTTTTATCTAACTCAACTTTATCTTTTAGTTTGTATGTTCCAACATTTTTAATTTCGAAAGACTTTTCTGGCTTTAAACCAATTCTCTTTTTATTTGTATTTAAACTGCCTGCTCTATACTCAACTGAGTTAATTACATCTAACTTGTACTTATCTTTAAGATCTTCTTTATTCTTTAACTCATATACCAATATATAGTTAGACGTAGTTCCAGCGACTATTCTTTCTTTCGAATAACCCGCACCCAAATCGACAAAATATTTATTATAGTCTAAAGTAGGATATATTTTTCCACTTTTTGTTTGCAATACATAATTTGTTAAATCTAAAACAGTTGATGTTCCAGAATTATTGGTAAATGTTAAATTAACAACAAGAAAGTTCTTGTCTTTTTCAATAACATTGCCCCCAAAATCTAAATTTGTTAGATAAGAATTATTTACTTGAATACGCATGTTATTGGCAATAAAACTTTGATTTACCTTATATGATCTGTTGAAAATAGTATAATTAGCAATAATAATTATTAGAAAGATTCCCCCCAAAAGTCCAAAAAGTATTGAAAAAATAAACTTATTTTCTAATACATAATATCTTAATTCTCTAATTCTTTTTCTAAAATATCTAAGGTAGACGTATGAGTCTATACCCATTACAAATTCAAATTCTTCACTATCTTTTTCGCTTAAATCTAGTTCTCTTAAATCTTTAGAAAAGTTAAATTTCCTTATATCAAATCCTACTCCTCTAATCAAACTAACCACAAATAATGGGATTTGAGGAAGAAGAAGAATTAATGATATATCTCTTAATACCATAGCATTAAAAATAGATAATGTCTTGGTATCCATTGATTTAAATACTGAAAAATAATAAATTATTACAAAAAAATATATTAAATAATAACTACATGTAAATACGTAAAAAAACTTTGGTTTTTTCTTTTGTTTCATAAGTAAGTACATTGCTAACGAAAATGAAACAATTATTACAGTAATTAAAAACATAAACACGGATATGTATTCAGATGGAAGCGCATCAAGAGCACTATAAATATTGTTTACAAATCTATTAAAAAAAGTATATATGTTATAGGTCTTATAGAGCAAAAAACCTATCATAACGGCTAATATTAGATGAATAAGCCTAAAACTTTTTATTAAAAATGCATATGGTTTTTTTAGTATCAACTGAAGCATCTCCCCTCTTATTCTATTATATAGTATATAAAAACAAATGTAAATATACAAACTTTTTTAAGTTTTACTTCTTTACATTTGTTTTTATATTTTTTTGTTAATTTCGTTTTTTTACTATTAATTGACCATCTAGAAGATAGATAGTTTTGTTATCTTTAAGCATTTTATCAAGTGAAACATTCAAAATATTTGTTACTTCTTTTAAAGTATCACCAGATTTAGTAATATAATAACTGTAGTTAGATTTAGGAATAAGTAACACTTGACCAGGATAAATATAATCATTTTCATTTAATCCATTCAAGCTTATTAATAATTCAGGATTAATGTTATATTTTTTTGAAATACCATAAATACTATCCCCCGTCTTAATGGAATAATAATCAAAATATCCTTCCTTATTATTTAATTTTATATCCTCTTCAAAATCATAAAAATCTTGCATTTTATCACTCCTAATATAGATTATGATAAAAATACTTGATTGTCACTGTTAAATTCTAACTCATCATATTCTAGAATGAAGACATCTTTCAAATATGGAGATGAATAAAAAACTTTATTCTTAACTAAATAATATATTTCATCATTATTTTCAAAAAGAACTTTATCAATTTTTTTATTTGTAATCAAGGTTTTATTTGAACATAAGTTATATGTAACGAAGAGTTTATTGTTTTTTATATAGTAATTGTAAATATTATTTCTTTTAAACGATTGTTCTTTTGATGATAATTTAATCATGCTTATATCTTCCCACTTACCATTCCAGATTTTACCATCGTCATTATTATTTGTAGCAAGAAAAATATTTTTCTTATTTAAGTCTATTCCATACTCTTTTTTAGTCCTTTTATCAACTATATAGACGGTATCTTTAATTGCACCTAGATAGTAGTAATCATAACTTATTTTGTATTTACTCTTAATTGTTAAAACCTTTGAATTACTTAGATTTATTATATAAAATTTGGAAAATCTATTTTTCTTTTCATAATCAGGGGTTATTAAATAGCTGTTATACTTATATGCTAAGTCGTTATAATATATTTCATTTTTAAATAGATTAATTTTTTTATTTGTATTCAAAATTGTATAACCCTTATGATTCCAAACATATACTTTCTTTGTTTTATTGAATATTAGCTGCTTAAATTTTTTTGTTTTATATTTTTGTTCCTGGTTTTTGTAGTAAAAGAAGTCATTTTTCTTATCATAACACAATGTATATAGCTTTAGTTTTTTTGATAAAGGTTTTATACAAGTATTATTTTTATTAATAGATTGAATTACCTTTTTATTAGATATATAGTTATGTTTAAATGAATACTCATAAATTAAATCTCCATCTTTTACTTTAATAATGTACTGTTTGTTATTTTTTATATACTGCTCTGTAATATTAAAATCTTTAATTCTATAATTGATTTTATAGTTTTTTGGATACTTTAAAATCATGATTATAA
>CADBSQ010000011.1 GCA_902797415.1 uncultured Erysipelotrichaceae bacterium
TGATTGTACTAGTGAAATAGTAAATAATCCTGTATACTGCATTTTAAATCTATGTAGGTTTTATGCTTTAATTAAAGATGATTTAACTCTATCTAAGTATGATGGTGGTAAATGGGCACTTGAAAATATGAACTCTAACTATAATGATGTTATAGAAAGTGCGATGAATGATTATATGGGTGATACTTCAAGTGATTATGATAGTAAAAGATTGAAGGAATTTGCAAACGAAGCAATTTCTATTATAAATGGAATTATTAATTTAAATTCTGAGTTATTAAAGCAAATAAACAAATAAATAAAAAAAGTATGGAAGTTGATAATATGTATAAAAAATATTTTGATGGATTAAGGTTTGGAATGTTACTTCAGTTAGCATTTGGTCCAATGTGTTTAATGGTTTTTAACACTGCTAAGAATGTAAACTTTATTGTAGCCATGTCACTGGTACTTGCTATTGCACTAGTAGATGCTTTTTATATACTTCTAGCTGCACTTGGAGTAAACAAATTATTAGATAATAAAAAAACTAAAACTACATTTAAAATAATAGGATCATTAGTATTAATTTTATTTGGACTAAACATAATCTTAAGTGTTTTTGATATAAATATAATACCTGGTTTAAACTTAAAGCCTAGTTCTACAAATATATTTGTTCAGGGGCTTATTCTTACATTATCTAACCCTATAACAATTGTATTTTGGGGAAGTGTTTTAACAACTAAAATAATTGATGATGGATTAAAAAAGAATGAATTGATAATATTTTCTGTGGGATTAGTATCATCAACATTATTTTTCTTAAGCTTCATAGCGTTTTTAGGGACAGTTTTATCTAGTTTTATACCAGAGGCAGTATCAAGAGTGTTAAACATAATTGTTGGGTTATTGATAGTGATTTTTGGGTTAAAGATGCTTATGAAAAAAGAGTAGAGCGGGTTTCATTTATGGATGAAATTTGCTTTTTTATTTTCATTAATTTATATAAAAAAATATGATATAATATATACCCAAGAAGGAGGAATTATATGATTAAAGATCTATGTTTTGAAATAATAGAAAAGTGTCTTAACAATTGTAAATTCTGTTCTTCTAATTCAAATTGTAAAAAAAGTCAAATTATAGAATTTGAAGATTTTAAAAGAGTAATTGATTATTTTATGGATAATGGTGGAATTGAAGAACTATCTTTATCTGGCGGTGAACCTTTTTTGCATCCAGATTTAATTAAAATGGTTGAGTATGCAAAGTCGCTAGATATAAGAACGGTTATCTTTACAAGCGGTGTTATTGAAGAGACCGAGCAATCTCTAGAATATAAAAAATTCATTCTAGATGAAATGAATGCTAGATTAGATGAAGTTGAAAAATACGAGCCTAATAATGAATATTTAAAGTCAATTATAAGAAAACACTATAATAGGGCAATCCAAAAAAAAGATTCTTTTATTGACAGAGCAACATTGCGTCAATTAAAAACAATTGGACTTGATAAAATAGTATTTGACATTCAAGCATATGAAACTAAGACAGATAGTTATATTATGGGACGAGATGAAAAATCCCGTCAAGCTGCATTAGACTCCTTAATGAATGCATATTTTGAAAAGCTTGATATAGATATTCACTTTGTTCCGATGAAACCTAATTATAAGGAAATAGGTGATATATTGGAATTAATAGATATTATTAATGTAAAGCAGATAAGTTTTTTGAATTTTTTGCCACAAGGCAGGGGCAGGATAAATAGTAGTGAATTAATGATGACAGAAGAAGAGAAACAAGAGTTTTTTAAGTTACTGGAGAATAGTAAAGATTTTTTTGCTGGAAATATGAGAATTGGAAATCCGCTTTTTGATGATGATATGCATAAATGTAATGCTGGATTAGAAAAATTAGATATAAAGTTCAATGGAGATGTATTACCTTGCCCAGCATTCAAAGAATTAACGTCCGAAGAGTGTGAAAAATTCGGAATTAAGATACCAAATATATATAGAAATCTAGAAGATGTACATGTCCCTGGCAAGGGTAAGAGAGCTAAACAATTATGCAAACAAGTTTATAGAAATAGAATTAAATGATTATAAGGGTGATACTCCAAGTTATTATGATAATAAAAGGTTGAAGGAATTTCTATTATAAATGAATTACTAGAAATTAATACAAATAGTTTTGTTATCGAAAATTTAACATATTTCTTGTATATGTTAAAAAAATATGCTATATTATCTGTACAAGGAAAAAATGGTAATACATTTTTGTAAGGGGTCTATTTTCGGATAGAGCCCTATTTTTCTGCACTAAAATCTAGATAAATTGTCTAGTTTTTTTTATCTAAACTAAAAAAAATTATTTTACTGAAATGTATGTTATAATGTGATTAAATAATAGGAAAGTTGGAGGAGACAAGTTGTGGATAAGAATTTGAATGAAGGAAAAGAAAAAAATAATACAAAACCAAATGAAGAAAACAACCAGAAAATTATACAAAATAATGTTAATATCAAACTAAATAAAAAACCAGATATATTGATTGGTAGTTTATTAATTTTACCTTTATATATAGTTGTTTATGTTATATTAATAAGCGTATTAAGAATAGAGATAAACTTTAATCCTTACATATTACTGTCTATCCTTATGTATTTGCCTGTATTTATTGGAATATTATTATCTTACAAATACTATGGAGAAGAAGCAAGTAAAATTTTTAGCTCTCTAATTATTTTTTTCATTGTTATAGCATTGTTTAATTTTTATAATGTATCTTTTGATGAGCTTGAAAGATTAAATGATTTAACTTCATACTACGGATGGCTAGTATCCTCTGTTATTGCAAGAATAATTGCCTGTGCTTATTATGGCTCACTTGTAGGTAAGAAAAAAGCATTAAATTTTTTTGTTTTATATGTTATTACAGTTATTTGGTTTTTATGAGAAATAAATTAAACAAAAATGCTGATTTTAGTGGATACATACAAAGAAAAGAATCAAATAAAATAGAAAATGAGATCTTTATAAAAATACTTAAGGGAAAAATACCAGATATAGATGATTTTGTTAAAGATATTATTTCATTTAATCGTTACAGATATGGATAAAAAGCTTAAGGAGGTATAATTATGCAAGTTGAAGTAGGATTTAAACTAGATAAAGAACTAGAATACTATAGAAAAATGATGGAAGAACATAACTCTATAAATGTTTATAATGCAGAGGTAAGAGACATTTATTATACTAGGGAAAGTTTAGATAATAAAAGTGAAAACGAAATAAAATGTAGTTGTGTTAGGATAAGACAAGATAGAAAACTAGATTATGATTTAAAACCAAAGGGTGATTGGAAATACTCTTTTCAAAATCTGACACTTAAGAATAAAAGTACTACCTTTAAAATAAGTAATAAAAAGCTAAATAGTATGACCAAAGACGAAGTTATAAATTTATTAAAAAAAGAAGGTTTTAAAAAGGTGTTTGATACTAAAAAGTTAGATATACACTATAGTATTGATGGTTATAACGGCGATATTCAGTTTCAACCAGTAGAAAATATAGGATTACTTGTTTACTATTATAATGATGATTATATTGGTATGCCATTTAAGGAACAAAGAAAAAAACTTATTGATGAATTGAACTTAGTTGGCTTTAATTTTAGTTATGATAAATTGGGTCTTGATAAACTAAGAACTTTCTACTACGGAAAAGAACTATATAGTGATAATCAAAACGGTTAATGAATTAACACATGTCTAGATATGTTAAAAATTACATTAAATACATATAAATGCTTCAAGCGTTTTTTCTTTATTATATGTATCTACTTGAAAATAATAAAGAAGAAATAAATGATGTGAGACCAAAATTAGAAAAAATTTAAAATAATTCTTGACTTAATATGTTCTTTAAATTGTATAATAGAATTGTATTGTTTTTTAAAATTAAATTAGAAAGAAGGTAAAATAATGAAAGAAGAATTAAACATTACAAACAAATGGGATAAGACTTTTGAATTAAGTGATAAGGTTAACCATAAGAAGGTTACTTTTCATACTAGATTTGGATTAACACTTGTTGCTGACCAGTATGAACTAAAAGAGTATAAAGGTAAACTTCCTGCTATAGCTGTTTGTGGTCCTTTTGGAGCAGTTAAAGAGCAATGTAGTGGTTTATATGCAATGAAGATGGCTGAAAGAGGGTTTTTAACTATTGCCTTTGATCCATCTTTTACAGGAGAATCAAGTGGATTACCTAGATATGTTGCGTCACCTGATATTAACACAGAAGACTTTCAGGCATCCATTGATTACTTATTTACATTAGACAATGTGGATACTGAAAAAATATCTATAATTGGTATATGCGGATGGGGAGGCTTAGCACTAAACGCGGCAAGTATCGATACTAGAATTAAGGCAACAGTCTCATCAACCATGTATAACATGAGTAAGGTTACTCACGATGGTTATTTTGGCGCTAACACAGAAGATTCTTTATATGAGCAAAAAGAAGAATTAAATAAACAAAGAGTTGAAGACTATAAAAATGGTGAGTACAAACTAGCAGGTGGATGCTTAGAATTACCTGTACCAGAAGATAGTCCATTCTTTGTAAAAGATTACAGTGAGTACTATAAAGGAAGGGCATATCATGAGCGAAGTTTAAATTCTAATGGCGGATGGAATGTAACGTCTTCACTATCTTTTATTAATACACCACAGCATACGTTTTCAAATGAAATTAGAAACGCTGTATTAATAATTCATGGAGAAAAAGCTCATTCTTGTTATTTTAGCAAAGAAGCTTATGAAGATATGGTAAGGGACTCTAAATATAAGGATAATAAAGAACTTTTAATAATACCTGGAGCTGTTCATACAGACCTTTATGATAATTTAGATGTTATACCTTTTGATAAGATAGAGGACTTTATTAGAAAGAATATAAATGAATAAGTATATAACTTTAAATAATGGGATAAAGATGCCCGTAATTGGACTTGGTACATGGTCATTTACTAATGAAGAAGCTGAATATGCTGTATACGAGGCTATAAAATGTGGTTATAGGCTAATTGATACTGCAGCCTACTACAATGATGAAATTGGTGTTGGTAGGGCAGTAAGAAAAGCTATAAAAGAAGGCCTTATTAAAAGAGAAGATATATTTGTAACATCAAAGATATATGCATCAACTAATCACAAGAAAGCGATTGAAAAAACATTAAATAATTTAGATATAGGATATTTAGATTTACTTCTTATACATGAACCTGGTTTTGATGATAAAGGTTTGTATAAAGAAATGGAAA
>CADBSQ010000012.1 GCA_902797415.1 uncultured Erysipelotrichaceae bacterium
TTTAATAATGAATTTACAAGTGATTTAATACTTTTTAGAGTTTTGATTTTGTCAGACAAAGTATCATAATCATCTATAATAGAGTTCATTTTATGATAGATTGCTAATAACATTGAAAATAATAGTGATTGATTATCAAAGTTTTCATCTATAGTATAACGTTTTCCCATAATTACATCATAATAATTATGCATTATCATTGATATAAATGGGCTTTCAGTTCCCTTGTATTTACAACCATCTATATCACATATTTTAACATCAAAACTATTGTTTATTAGTATATTATCAAATGAAAAATCTTGCAATATAATTCCGTTTTCATGCACTTTTCTAACAATTAAAGATGCTTTTTTAGTAGCCTCAAAAATATCATTAACGTCAACAAATCTTTCTTGAGTAAAAAATTCATATAAATTCATAGAATCACTAAAATATTCCATTGTATATCCAACTAATGAACCATCATCAATTATTAATTCCTTAGGCGATAATATATCATCAATTATAATACCGTCCATTTCAATAAACTTTTTAAAAAGTTGTCTTTTCTCACTAGAGTATAGGCCATCTAGAATTTTATAGCATTTACCATCGCCTATATATACACTACTTTTTGTACCTTGAATCATGGATAAATTCATTGAAGATAGATTTATATCTTTTAAATTAATTAACTCCATGCATAATCCCCCTTAAAAAATTATTAGTATTGTATCATAAAAAACAAAAAAACTTTTTTTTCGCAAATTATTATTTAACAGCCTTTTTATTTAATATAAATATATATGAATATGTTTTATTAATATCAACCTCATCTGGATAAGCAATTGTTTGAGCATCATTAATAACGTTTGTGATTTTATATTCTTTTATCTCTTTATTAACAATTTTATTTATATACGATTGACCAAGTACTTTATTAATGATAAATCCTGTATTATTTAATAATTCAATAAAATCAGCATATTTAAAAGTGTGAAGGTGAAAAGAATCCTTATTCTTACCATTTTCTATAATTTCATATTTTGAATTTGGTATAGATAAAATAATAACTCCATTATCGTCAAGTATATCATGTAAGTTATTCAAAAGCTTTTGAGGATACTTTAAATGTTCTAGCGTTTCAAAACAAACAATTCCATCATACGTGCCACTAATGGGTTTGTTATCCACATTAACGCATTTATAAGTAATATTATCACCATTGTATTTAGTTTTTGCTATTTGTAAATATTTTTCGTTCTTGTCTATGCCTACAACACTAGCTATACTTTGACTTAATAACTTAGTTCCATAACCATCTGCACATGCTATATCTAATACATTTTTATAGTTTGTTAAGATTTGTGAAGCAAAATAGTAACGCCCCAAATGTTCAATTCTCATCAAGTAATCATACTTTTCATCATAAGGATTAATATATTCAAAATTCACTTCCATAATTTTACCTCATTTTCCACTAAGACTGTTAAATTGCATCTTTAAATCTTATTTAATTATATCAAAAACAGTTGTAAATTAAGGATTTATTTTTTTTCTTATTTTTTCCTCTATATCATAACTGTCATGGGAAGCTAAAGCTAAATTAATTATATCATATGCTCCATCATATGGATATTTAAGATATCTTACTTCTTCTTGCCTTTTTTCGCCTTCTTTAAAACTTACTATTATATTTCCCCTAGTTATATTATCAGTACTTTGGTTTTCAGGTATAACATATGAATATAGACATGATATACTTTTACTAAATGATAAATTAGAGGCTAAATCTTGTAAATAATTACTTTTATCTTCATTATAGTATTTAGATGAATAGCAAATAATTAAATCAGTACTATCAAGATTTTGATAAGGGTCGTCCTTGCATAATTCTAAACTATATGTACTATCACAAGTCACCACATCTAAATTATCATACCGTTTATAAAAATGTAAAAAATGTAAAATTTACTTTTTATTTCCTTATTCAACCTGCTCTTTTTCGCCAAAAGCTACTCAAGTTTTTTTAGCAGTCCCAAGGCTTAAATTTCCCGTAACGGACAGGTATTTTATAATTATTAATTAAA
>CADBSQ010000013.1 GCA_902797415.1 uncultured Erysipelotrichaceae bacterium
GGTGATGCCGGTGGAGAGATCATGGCTTTTGGTACACCACAAGAAGTAGAGAAAAACCCTAATTCTTTAACCGGAAAATATTTAAGTGGAAAAATGAAAATTGATGTTCCTAAAACAAGAAGGAAAGGCAACAATAAATTCATTGAAATAAAAGGAGCGAAAGAAAACAATTTAAAAAATATCAATATAAAAATACCACTAGGTAAATTTGTTTGTGTCACAGGAGTATCTGGTTCAGGGAAAAGTACTTTAGTAGACGAAATTCTTTACAAAGGATTAATGCAAAAAATTTATAATTCTAGAGTTGAACCGGGAAAACATAAATCATTAAAAGGATTAGAAAATATTGATAAAGTTGTACAGATTTCACAAGATCCAATTGGAAGGACACCTAGAAGTAATCCTGCTACTTACGTTGGAGTATTTGATGATATCAGGGATTTATTTGCTGAAATGAAGGAGTCTAAAATAAAAGGTTTCACTAAAAGCAGATTTTCATTTAACGTTAAAGGCGGAAGATGTGAAGCATGTTGGGGTGATGGTGTAAAAAAAATCGAAATGCATTTCTTACCTGATATTTATGTTCAATGTGATGTATGTAAAGGTAAAAGATACAACAGCGAAACTCTGGAAGTTAAATTTAAAGGAAAAAGTATTTTTGATGTTTTAGATATGAGAGTTGCCGAGGCTTATGATTTTTTTGAAAATGTTCCAAAAATTAGAAGAAAACTTAAAACTATGATGGATGTTGGTTTGTCATATATTAAGCTTGGACAAAGTGCACCAACTCTTTCAGGTGGTGAAGCAGGACGCGTTAAATTAGCTAAAGAACTGCAAAAAAAGCCAACTGGTAAAAGTATCTTCATTTTAGATGAACCAACTACTGGTCTTCATGCACATGACATTAAGAAACTACTCAAAATATTAAATAACATTGTTGATAATGGAGACACTGTCTTAGTTATAGAACATAACCTTGATGTTATAAAAACAGCAGATCATATTATCGATTTAGGACCTGAAGGTGGAGACGATGGAGGCAACATAGTAGCTACCGGTACCCCTGAAGAAGTTGCAAAGATAAAAGAGTCTTATACGGGATTCTATTTAAAGAAAGTATTAAAATAAATTGATTAATATATAAATAAGTGTTAACATTAGTTTAGGGAGGTTTTGATTATGTCAGATGTTTTTATAACCTGGTTAAAGAATATAGACTATGGTGACAGAGCTCGTCAAATTTTAATCGATATTTTGGAAAAAAATGCATTTAGTATTCTTCAAAATGAAGATATTGAAGCAATGTACAACGCTTCTAAAGTTAACTCGGAAAGATTTTTTGGGGAAATACAATCACTATATATAAAAGCGTTAGAATATTCTGGTATAGGTGAAGAGGAAATTAAAGAAAGAATCCATGAACTTGAACAGGCAGGATATAAATTTCATCCAAATATTGAACAAGAAATAGCAAATGATCCCAATATTAAGATGTCGCCCGAAGCCGTAGATTATATTTTAAGTGTCGTAAATAAAAAAGATATGAGCCAATCCAGTACAGGACATATATAATTAAAAAATGAACTAATACAGTTCATTTTTAAATAGAAAGAAGGTAAGCTATGAATCCGGTTGCATTTAACCTTTTTGGATTACAAATTAGATTTTATTCATTATTTATCTTATTAGGAGTAACTATATCCTATTTTATAATTAAAAAAGAATTTGTAAAAGAACAAATAAATGAAGAAGTTTTATTCAACATGTTCTTTCTAACAATAATATTTGGAATAATTGGCGCTAGATTTTATTATGTGATATTTAATTTTTCTTATTATAAAAATCATATTTTAGAGATAATCCAAATATACAACGGAGGGCTTGCAATCCATGGTGGAATCATAGCGGGTTTAATCACTCTAAAGGTATACACTAAAAAATATAATATAGATTTTTTTAAAACAACTGATATTATTGCTCCATGTTTGATTTTATCACAAGGAATAGGTAGATGGGGTAACTTTTTTAACAGTGAAGCATATGGTACTAAAACAACTTTACATCATTTACAAAACTTACATATACCAAATTTTGTTATAAAGGGAATGCATATTGATGGGTCATACTATACACCTACATTTTTTTATGAATCAATTCTTTGTATCATAGGATTTATTATTCTATTATTATGTAAAAAGTATTTCAATAAAAAGGGGATAACGACGGGCTTATATTTAATTATATATGGTTTGATAAGATTCTTTATTGAATCATACAGACTAGATTCTTTGATGATATTTAACTTTAAAGCAGCCCAAATAGTATCTATAGTTATGCTTTTTATTGGTTTAATTATTATCATAAAATTCTCTAAAACTAAGAATGTCAGTGGTGATTTACAATCTTTAAAGCGTGCCAGTTGACAATTAACAACTTTAATTATAAAATACCGATTGGAAAGAGGTCTTAATGAATAATCTTGTACTTGCATACTTAGGTGATGCTGTTTATGAACTCTATATTAGAGAAAACTTGATAAAAAAAGGAATATGTAAGGTTAAAGACTTACAAAAAGAATCAATTAAATATGTAAGCGCTAAATCACAAGTAAACATTTTAGAACGATTGATTGAAACAAACTTTTTTAAAGAAGAAGAAATTGACATAATAAAACGGGGAAGAAATGCTAAAGGACATAAATCTAAAAGTACAGACATAGTTACATATAAAAAATCCACAGGTTTTGAATGCTTAATAGGTTATTTATATTTAAATGATAAAAATCGATTAAATGAATTATTAAAGGAGGTTCTCTAATTGTTAATATCTGGTAAAAATGTATTTAATGAATTTAAAAATGATTTAGACAGAATAAATATGGTATACGTAGAAAATACCTTTAAAGATAAAAACATACTTGATTTTATCATGTCTAACAAACTTAAGTACAAAATGTTAAACAAAAAAGAATTTAATAATATGTTTAAAGGCAATAATCAAAAAATTGGATTAGATGTTAAGGATTATGAATATAGTGATTTCAAAGATTTTGATTACGAGGCTGATTTTGTTTTAATTCTTGATCATATAAGTGACCCGCATAATTTTGGTGCAATAATTAGAACTTGTGAAGCTGCTGGTGTCAAAAATATAATCATTCCTAAAGATAGAAGTGTAAAGATCACACAAACTGTTTATAAAACGAGTACAGGAGCTCTTAATTATGTAAATATATATCGAGTAACAAATCTAAAAAATACTATTGACAAATTAAAAGAAAAAGATTATTTTATATACGCAGCCGAAGCAGGCGGAAAACTTTATAAAGATATCAGTTATTCAGATAAGAAAGTATTAATAATTGGAAGTGAAGGTTTTGGTATTAGCAAAAACATATTAAAAGAAGCCGATGAAATTATTAGTATACCGCTTAATGGTCATGTTAATAGCTTAAATGCTAGTGTAGCTGCAGGAGTTCTTATATATGGAATTAAATAATAAAGATAGAAATGATTCTCATATTATCTATCTTATAAATGAGAATAATGAGGATGCAAAAGAATACATATACAAAAAATATAAGTTACTTATCAAAAAAGAGATAAACCGAGTTAGAAAAATCGCATATAAGTATAATATTGATATTAATGACTTAACTCAAGAAGCAAATTTAGCTTTTCTGGGAGCTATAAATAGTTATAATGATGACGAAGACGCTAAATTTATTACTTTTGCAACGATTTGTATTAGAAGAAAATTATCAAGTTTTATCGAAAAACATAAAACAAACAAAAGTAAAGTTTTACTTAACTCGATAACATTGGATTCAATTAATGAAGACTCTAATTATTCTGTTCTTTCAAAATTTGAAGATACAAGAAAAGAACCACTAAAAAACGTTATTGTTAATGAGTCATTAAATGAAACTTATGAAAAGTTTAAAACTTTAAATGATAATGAAAGAACAGCTTTAATGTATAGTTTAGATGATAAAAGCGCTAAAGAAATTGCAAGTATAATGAATACAACAACGAAACAAGTTTACAATTACATTTACAGAGCGCGCAATAAATTAAAATAATTAATTGATTATTAATTTATAATATGGTAGTTTTAGAATATAGGGAGTGACTAATATGGATTTTCGAAAATATATTATTGATAGTATTAATGCTTATAAACAATCAAAAAATTTGGATGTTGATACTACTTCATATCTTAATGTCTGTATAAAAGAAATTGAGAATGCAACTACTTTAAATGATATAGAAAATAAGTATGTTAAATTATATAATCACCTATATAACACAGATGGTTTACCTAGTTTAAAAGAAGTGGCCGCAAAGAAAAAAGAAACAATAGACAAAATAAAAGATGAAGTTAAAAAATATCAAAGCGTAATCAATAATATAGAAGATATACTAATGACAACTAGTCTGCCTTATAAAAGGGAAATAAAAAACTTGTTAGTAGGCCTCAAAGATGCAATGCCTGATAAAAATTCAGAAATGAGTATAAAACAAAAAAGAGATTTTGAAAAAGCTTATAAGGACATAGTAAAGTATACTAAAAAACACAAATTAGAAAACAAGTTTAATTTACCAGATGAACCTTTTGGTCAAGCAAAAAAGCCTTATGATTTTAAACGCTATCAAAAAGTAATAGATAAAATTCAAAGAGATGTTTTAACAAATGATGTTTATAATATTGGTCACGATGATAAGAATACAATAAGAAGTTTATTGGAATCAATGAAGTCTTCAAAAACAGAGGCCGAATTTAACAGCTTTTTTGATATGTTTAAAACAAGACTTAAATCTATTAATGGGGAAACACTTCCTTCAGAATTTGATATAAATATACCTTTACTTAAAGAAACATATACTCCAGCAGAATTTTTACAGAATAAGGATGATGTTTTAAGACAAGTCCCAGCAGATAGAAGAGATGAAGTAAAAGGGAAAATTGAGACAATTGAAACCCAAATAAAAAATAATCGAGATCCGGAGCAAGTTTATAGTGATCTATTTGATTATATGGAAACAAATGATATATTCTGCATGTCAAAAAGGGACAAAGCACCACGAAAGAGTTTTTTACCATGGAAAAAACATAATACTGGTGCAAGAAGAGAAGAACTAGCAAGAAAAAACATATTCGGACGTCGTAAAAAGAATAAATCTAAATCTCGTAATAAAGCATATCCACCCGTTAAGGATATCTCAACTACGTCTAAACCAGAAGATGTTATTGAAGTATTAATTAAGTTAAATCCTGAAATCTCAATATCAATCCATGACATGACTTATTACGCAGAAAAAGAAAATTATGGAAGTCTAGTAAAAAAAGCTAAAAGCGAAATTTTTTTACCGGATGGAGTAGAGTTATCTAATCTAACATTACCAAAAGGTTTTGTGATAGAAGATAATACCATAACAAATTCGGGTGCAGGTTTAAAGGCTAGTGGCGGTGTTCCAGTAAGGATAACGTCAAAGGCAACATCAAAGGCAGCTGACGGTGAAATACTATATAGTTATTATGTTGATTTTAATGATGAAGCTAAAGGACTAATTAATGAAATTAGAAGTGATTTAAATGGTGCACAAACACAAGAAGAGTTTGACATAATAGTAAAAAGCTATAAAGAAAAAATTGAAAATTTACCACAAAGTGTTAATCCCCAAAATAGTTTAATAATACTTAATGCACTAAATGATCTTTTAAAATATTCATCATTCCATTTAGAAAAGGATAGTTTTGTAAAAGAAATTGATGATATTAATATCAGTAAAAGTACCAATCAAAAACCTGTTTTGGTCGATTGGATTAGAGATGTTAGCGAAGCTTTTAAAAATGCCAAAAATACAGAGGATATCAAGAAAATTCAAGAGTTAAAAAAGAAAGAAATAGAAAAACTACGTAGCTACGGTCTTACAGATGATGAAGTAGATATTTTCAAGATGAAACTAAAAGAAGAAGCTGAGACCGCAGGTATTAACGTTTTTAATAAGTGGTTGGAAGATATATCAACGCGTATTACGAATGCTAAAAGCGTAAAAGATATTGAAATTATTAAAGATACTCTTGACGATAAGCCATTAATAATCTCTATAGCTGGTACTGTTCCATATAACGTTATTCAAGAGAAAAAAGACGGTATGTTAGTTAAAGCAAGTAAGAAAGAAGGACAGATAAAATTTAATAATTGGTCTGACGAACAAAAAAGAAAAATAGAAGCTGCTAAAACGACAGATGAGGTTCAAAATATTATTAATAATATTAATATTAATGAAATAAATGACCAATTCGAAAGCTTTGTTACATCTGCTTTTATCACTATTGAAATAGATGAATTAAATGACTTAGCAAATAATAAAATAGCTAATATTACCTTTAAAAGCTTTTTAGACGATATAAAAAGAAAAATAGAGGATGCTAAAACAGATGATGACATTGAGGAAATATATAAATTTATTTCTAGCGAACTTGATAAAACAAAAACATTTAAAAATCTTTCACAAGAACAAATCGATTCTGAAATCAGTAAATGCTATTCCAGTCTAAATGAAAAGGCACTTGAAATACGTATTGAAGTTATATTAACGATATTTGAAAAAGACAATATTGATACTTATGATAAATATGTAGAAGCTCTTTCAAAAATACAAAAAACCTGTAGTGAAAACCCAGATATATTAAGTGGTTTTATGCCCAAATTATATAAGAGAATAGGTGAATACTTTAGTTCGGGTAATCTATTGATTAATAGTATTATTGATGACATCAAAAGTCAAATTACCAAAGAAATTGAAGAAACAACAACTGAGGATGATCTTAATGAAAAAGTCGGAATAATTAAGGAAGAAATTAATGATAAAATAAACAATTTATTCCATGATTCTGGTGGAGACACTTATAAAGGGGAGCTACTTAAACACCTTAAAGAAAAAGCTAATGAAACTAAAGAAAGTTTTAATAAAAGTCAGACAGATTTCATAAATCAGTCACCGAGTGAATCTGGTAAGTCCGATGAATTTGAAGATGAAATGAATAGTTTTCTTGAATATATGGACAATGTAAATGATAAACAAAAAGACAAACCTCAACATAATAAAAAAAGAAAATAATAATAGATAAGACTGGATTCTGAGATTTCTGTTTTAAATAGAATTTAATAACTCACTAAAAAACTGCCAAATGGCAGTTTTTTTATTCAACTGTAACACTTTTTGCTAGGTTTTTTGGTTTATCTATAGAACATTTTCTTAATTTAGCTACTTCATAACTAATCAATTGAAGAGGAATTATCATAAGTAATGGATAAGCTTCCTCTAAGATGCTTGGCAACACTATCTTGTAATCATAACAGTCACTTATTAAATTGCTTTCTTCTGAAACAATTAAAACAACATTTGCATCTCGAGCCTTTACTTCCTTGATATTACTCAACGTTTTTTCAGCAATACTTTTATCAGAGACTAGAGCCACAACAGGTGTTCCTTTTTCTATTAATGAAATGGTACCATGCTTTAACTCACCAGAAGCATATGCTTCACTATGAATATATGATATTTCTTTAAGTTTTAAGGAACCTTCCATTGCAACCGCATAATCAATTAATCTTCCTATAAAGAATAAGTGTTCTTTTTCTTGAATGTAAGATGCAATCCTCTTATAGTCATCTACCTGATTAATAAGTTTTTGCATTAATAAAGGTAGAGATTTTAACTTTTTAATCTTACTAACATTTTTTTCTAATGATAAAAGAATAAACATTAATACTTGTGCAGAATATGCTTTCGTCGTAGCTACCGCAATTTCAGTACCAGCCTCTGTATAAATAACATCATCTACTTCTCTAGCGATAGAACTTTCTTTAACGTTAACAATACCTAATGTATGTGCTTTGCATGCCTTTGATATTTTTACAGCAGCCAGTGTATCTGCAGTTTCACCAGATTGACTTATGGCAATAACTAAAGAGTCTTTGTCTAAAAATAGTTTCTTATATCGAAATTCGCTTGCTATTTCGCATGAAACTTCAATATTTAAATTCTTTTCAATTAAATATTTACCAATTAGCCCCGCATGATAAGCGCTTCCACAACCAACTACGATAATTTTTTGATATTTAGTTATATCAGGTAAAATGAACTCTTTTTTTAAATATCTATCAATAAGGTTTTTGATAATATCAGGCTGTTCATGTATTTCTTTAAGCATAAAATGCTCATACCCTTGCTTATCGATAAGAAGTTTGTCTCCTTTAAAATCGTTAATTTTATATTTAATCTTCTTTTTATCTCGATAAACATTTATTTTATCAGCATAAATTTCGGCATAATCTTTATCTTCTAATATAATATATTTATTTGTCTTATCAAGAATAGCTGGCACATCGCTAGCGATAAAGTTTTCATTTTCATTTACACCAATAATTAATGGGCTGGCTTTTTTAATAACAAATAATCTGTCATGAAAATCATCACAAATAATAGCGATTGCATAAGCTCCTTTTGCTTTTTTAATAAAATCATTTAACGCATCTAATACATTACCAGATTCCTCGTATAAATAATCTATTAATGCTGCAGCTACTTCAGTATCAGTATCTGAAATAAAACTATAGTTTTCTTTTTGTAAAAAGTCTTTTAATTGTAAATAGTTTTCTATTATACCGTTATGAACTATTGTCATTTTTCCACATCTGTGTGGATGTGAATTTTCCTTAGTTGCCTTACCATGAGTTGCCCACCTAGTATGACCTATCCCAATATTAGATTCGATTTCCTTATTTAAAGATTTTTCTAAGTTTACAATAGGACCACTTTCTTTAATAATATCAACTTTGTTCTCATTAAGAAAAGCTACTCCAGCAGAGTCATAACCTCTATATTCTAATTTTTTTAAACCATCTAGCAAAATTGGTATTACTGTTTTTGTTTTTTCTTTTGTAACATAACCAATTATACCACACATAATTATTTCCTTTTCTAAGTATATACACTCTTTTGTTATAATTTTAATTTTATTTTTTGTAAGTGTATTTACGGCTACTAACCGGGATAGCATCCGCCGACAATTTCGATTACTATCCTCCTCGTCACCCAAATAATTGGGGCAGGCGCTAAAATTTGGTTATCTCCTTTCTTACCACATTCTTTAATATAATTATAGTACAAATGTTTTTTAATAGCAAATTTTTTAACTTTTAGGCATTGTTTTGTTCTTATTTTTGTTGTTTTTCACAGAATTTATGTTATAATTTTAGTTAGGAGGAGAATTATGAAGAAATTTTTTAAGGAACATGATTTGTTAAAAGCTTCTGGATTATTTGTTCTATTAGCTATACTCCTAACTTGGATAATACCTAGTGGTTTTTATCAAGAGGGTGGTATGGTTACAAAGGAAATAAACAGAGTAGGTCTTACTGCATTTTTTCAACATGATGTATTAATATTTGCTTACATTCCTATGTTAGTTTCATTTTTACTAATATTGGGCGGCTTTTATGAAATACTATCAAGAACAGCTGGTTATCAGTCAATGGTTGATAAAATTACGAAAAAAGTTAAGGGACATGAAGTTGTTTTTGTACTTGGAATAATGCTTATTTTTGCAATAATGTCTAGTACATTAAGCGAATTTATTCCAATACTAATTTTTGTTCCATTAGTAATTACAATCTTAAATAGACTTAAGATTGATAAATTACCTGCTTTTGCAGCAACTTTTGGTGGAATATTAGTTGGTACGATAGGTGGAACAATTTCAACTAGAACTGTTGGTTTAATTAATTCAGTATTTAATACAGAACAAGGAGCTCCAACTTTTGGACCATATATTGCAGTAAAGTTAGTGCTATTCATTTGTGCGTTTTTACTACTTTCATTTTTAACAGTTAAACAAATTAGAGATGACAAAAAGAACAAGAAATTTACTGCATATGATAAATTTGATATTGAAAAAGTTAAATCGCCAAAAAAGAAGGCTGTTACTTGGACTTATATAGTTGGTTTGGTATTGATACTAGTAACGACTATATTAGCTTATTTACCATGGAGTTCATTTAAAATTACACTATTTGATGATATTACAAAGGCAGTTAATGAGTTTACTATCTTTGGTTCACCTGTAATTTCATATATATTTGGTGAATTTACTTCATTTGGTAATTGGAATCTATTCAATATACAATACGTTATGCTAGCAGCTATACTTCTTATTAAAATATTTGGAAGAGTTTCATTTGATGAAATTATTGATTCCTTTGCAATAGGATTTAAAAAGATTGGCCCTGTTGTAATAACATTACTATTTGTATATGCAACATTAATCTTTACTTATAAGTATCCTGTTCTACCAGTTATAGTTGATTGGATTAATAATCTTTCTAAAGGATTTAGCTCAGTATTAGCGTTTATTGCTATGTTTGTTGCATCAACATTCTGTATAGAAATGCAATATATTTCAGAACTATTTGGACAATACTATATTGGTGAAGCTGCTAAACATGTTAAGGAACTATCAATTGTATTCCAAAGTGCATTCGGATTAGCTAGTTTCTGTGTTCCAACAAGTGCTGCTTTAATGATAGGATTATCTTTCCTAGAGATTCCATATGGAAAATATCTCAAATTTATATGGAAGCTTTTAGCAGCAATGTTAATAATTTGTATATTAATTTTAATTATAATATAAAAGAGGCCATTTAATGGCTTTTTTTCTTTACAATATTTTATTTTTTGTTATAATTAATTTAGCAAAAAAGGAGAAATAAAATATGAAGAAAGTGGTAGTTTTTGGTGGAGGAACAGGATTATCTTATTTATTATCAGGGCTAAAACTTTTTCCAATGGATGTAACTGCTGTAATTACTGTTAGCGACGACGGTTCTTCAACTGGTCAATTGAAAAAAGAGTTGGACATCCCAGCAGTGGGTGATGTTGGTAAAGTGCTAATTTCAATGGCTAATGTAGACAAAGATTTTATTAAGCTACTCAGATATAGATTTAGTAAAGAAAGTTTTTTAGAAAACCATCCAGTAAGAAACATACTGCTTGCTGCATTAATTGATATAAAAGGTAGTTTATTAGAAGCAACAAAATACATGACAGATTTGCTTCAAATAAATGGTACAGTTTTACCCCTTACAGAAGAAAGAGTTGACTTAATAGGTATAGGTGACAAAAAAGAAAAATATTATGGTGAAGAATCTGTAAGTCAAAATATTAAAAATATAAAAAAACTAAAATATGATAAGAAATTTAAGGTAACAAAAGAAGTTATAAAAAAAATAGAAGAAGCTGATTTAATTATATTCAGTCCAGGTAGTCTATATACCAGTATAATTCCTCATTTGATAACAAAAGATGTAAGTGAAGCATTTGATAAAGCAAAAGCACCTTTAATGTATGTATCAAACTTGGTAACTCAGCCAGGCGAAACGGATAATTATTCTTTGAGTGAACATATAAAAGTGCTAAACTCATATCTTAAAAATCGTAAAATTGATATAGTTATTGCTAACAACGCTAAAGTTGATAGCTTAATTGTTAAAAAGTATAATACGCTAGAACATAAAAAAATGGTTAAGTTTGATAAATCAAGGACTGAAAAACTTGGAGCAAGAGTTATCGCTGATAAAATTTTTTACATAGATAATGGAGTTATTCGTCATGATTCACTTAAAACTTCATATTTAATATTCTCATATTTAATGGAAGAGGAATAAAATGACTTTTACTGAAAAGGTAAAAAATGAAATAACATTGCAAAGGTTAAGTGAGAATGAAAACAGATATCTGTTTTTAGGATACATATATGCTAATGCTACATTTGAAAACGATAAAATATTTATTACGTTGGAAAATATAAATATTGCCAAAAAAATCTTTAAAACAGTTAAATATTGTTATTTTATTACACCAAAAATAACTGTTAGATATCAAAAAAAATTTAAAGTACAGCGATTGTTTATTTTAGAAGTTTCTGATTCAAAGAAAAACATAGAATCTGAACTCATGAATCTAAACTTAATTGATGAAGATAACAAAAAATCATTTTTAAAAGGTTTATTTTTAGCAACTGGTAGCATTAATAATCCTAATAAAAATAGTTATCATTTAGAGTTAAACTTTCAAAATGAAAATAAAAGTACTTTTGTTTTAAATCTTTTAAATAAATTAAACTTTAATTTCAAATTATTAAAAAGAAATAAAAGCTATATGCTATATTTAAAATCCGGAGAACAAATAAGTGATTTTTTAAAGATACTTGAAGTTGTTAAGGAATTATTTTACTTTGAAGATATAAGAATTTTAAGAGATCATAAAAATATGGTTAATAGATTAAATAACTGTGAACAAGCAAATTATGAAAAAAGCTTAGAAACAGGTAATAAACAAATCAAGATTATTGAATTTTTAAAAAATAACAATTATTACGATTTATTGGATGAAAAAACCAGAGAAGTTGCTGATTTAAGGTTAAAATATTCTGAGGAAAGCTATCAGTCTTTCGCCAATATTATGTCTTCAGAATTAAATAAAAAAATAACAAAATCATATGTTAATCATCACTTAAGAAAACTAAATGATTTTTATACAAAGATTATTAACAAGGAGTAACTAAACCATGACAAAAAGGAAAAAAAGGATAATATATATTAATAGAAGTTCTTTATCAATTAAAAAACTTATTAAATTACTAATTATATTTTGGTTATGTCTATTATTAGGTAGTATATATAATATGAAAAAATACTTATCAACAAATCATTTTTACCTACTGGTTTTATTTATGATATGTGTCTTGTTTGCCATAATTATAGGTTACTCAATAGTTCGACTAGTAACGCTGTATAAGACTAAAAATAGATATAGATTAGATTTAAAATTGATTAAAACAAAATATCATCAATTTTTAGAATATAAAAAATATAATTTTAATAAAAATACTTATAGAAATATAATTGAAATTAATAATATAAAAGAATTGTTGCGTTTAAGTAAAAAATGTGGTTTCAAAATTAAATATTTTGAATCTGTACCTGGTGAAAAGTGTTATTTTCTTTTAGAATATAATAATACACTTTATAAATATATATTAACAAAATACTAATTTGTTAATTTTTTTTGATTTATACGTATTTGTATGCTAAACTAATAATTGAAAAAGGATGATGAATTATGGGGAAAATTAATATTAGAATTAATGATCAATACAATATGAAAGCAGAAGAAGGTATTACTGTTGAGGAAATAATTAACCACTATAAAAAGTATTCAGGAGAATACTCTATCGCAGTTAAGAAAAACAACATTTTACTAGATTACGATAAACGATTGTTTAAAGATTCGTCAATAGAAGTACTAGATATCTTTTCTTCACTTGGAAGTCAAATATATGTATCTGGTTTAAAGTTTGTTACTATAGCTGCAGTAAAAGAACTTTGGAATAAGAAAATAAGTTTTAAATACTCTTTAGATAAGGGTATATATGCAGAAATAAATAAAAACCTTAGCGATAATGACATAGTTGAATTAAAGCTAAAAATGGAAGAAATTATCAGCAATGATTATCGAATAACAAAGCATGTTACAAGTAGAAAAGATGCAATTAAGTATTTTAACTTAGAAGGTGATCAAGAAAAGGCAGCTAATATCTTAAATATTCCTAACAATTTTGTTGAACTATATGAGTTAAATCATATGTATAATTATTTTTATAGTAATATGCCAATTTCTACGGGTATATTAAAAATGTTTGATGTTTTAAGACTAGGTAAAAATGGGTTAGTTCTTCTCTATCCAAGAGGAAGTGAAAAAAGTATTATTCCAGAATTTGTATTCAATGAAAAAATATATAATACTTTGCTAAAATATGATGAATTTAATTCAAATTTAAATGTGGAATACGTATCATCATTAAATAAAGTTATTGCATCATCAAATATACAAATGTTTATAAAAATGAATAATATATTTTTAAATGATTCACTTTACGATGTTGCCAAAGAAATTAAAAAGAGAAGAAAAGAACTAAAAGTAGTTTTAATTGGGGGGCCAAGCAGCTCTGGTAAAACAACTTGTTCAAAAAAAATATGTACCTTTCTATCTAGTTTTGGTTTGAAACCTATGCTCATAAGTACAGACGATTACTTTAAAGATAGAAAGGATACTCCAAAAGATAAGGATGGAAACTATGATTTTGAGTCTTTTGAAGCGATGGATGCGGATTTATTTAATGATCATTTAAAGAAGTTATTGGCTGGAGAAGAAATTGTGATACCAAAGTTTGATTTTGTAAGTGGTAAAAAACTATTTGATGGTGATCCTGTTAAAACAGGAGAAAAGACTGTTTTAATTATTGAAGGTCTTCACTGTTTAAATGAAATGTTTTCAAAAAATTTACCTAATAATGAAAAATATAAGATTCTTGTTTGTCCATTTACACCACTTGGTGTTGATAAACACAATCACGTTTCCACAACTGATATGAGATTGCTCAGGAGAATAGTGCGTGACAATAGAGTTAGAAACTATACAGTGGAACAAACACTTGACTCTTGGCCACGCGTAGTTGCAGGAGAAAATAAATATATTTTCCCACACCAAAATAATATAAATGCCGTTTTAAATACTGCTTTTGCATATGAAATTGGTATTTTAAAGGTTTTTGCTGAACCATTACTATATAGTGTTCCAATGAAATCAAAGCATTTTGAGGAAGCACGTAGATTAATTAGTTCTTTCAGAAATTTCTTTACTATAAGTAGTGAATATGTTGAAGATGATAGCATTTTAAGAGAATTTATTGGTGGTAGCATTTATGAATAAGGAAGGAGATAAAATGAAAAGAATAGCAATTAATGGATTTGGAAGGGTAGGAAGAATAGTTTTTAAAGAACTTTTAGATGCTGGCTTAGAGGTAGTAGCTATTAATGATTTATGTGATAATGCCCAGCTAGCTTACTTGTTAAAATATGATTCTGTTCATGGAAGATATGATAGAAAAGTAGATTTTGATGACAAAAACTTAATTGTAGGAAATAAAAAAATTCAAGTACTAAGCGAAGCCGATGCAAAAAACTTGCCATGGGGTCAACTTAAGATTGATTTAGTAGTCGAATGTACAGGTTTTTATACAAATTTAGATAATGCGTTAGACCATGTAAGGGCAGGCGCTAAACATGTAATAATAAGTGCACCAGGAAAAGGTGATATGAAAACTATAGTTTATGGTGTAAACGACAAAATATTAGACGGAAAAGAACTTGTTTTTAGCTCTTCTAGTTGTACAACTAATTGTTTAGCACCTCTACTTAAAGTGATTGATGATAATTACACAATTAAGGAAGGCTTTATTTCTACAATACATGCATATACAAATGATCAAAAGATACTAGATGTATCACATAAAAAAGCATATACAGAAAGAAGAGGCAGAGCAAGTGCTATAAACATTATACCAACCACTACTGGGGCAGCTTCCTCTATAGGAAACGTTTTACCATCTTTGAAAGGAAAACTAAAAGGGAATGCCTTTAGGGTACCAGTAAGTGATGGTTCCCTCATTGATGCAACTATCACTATTGAAGAAAAAACAACAATTGATAAAATTAATGAGCTTTATAAAAAAAATGAGAATGAGGTTTTAAACATAACATTTGATCCAATTGTATCAAGTGATATAATTGGTGAATCATGTGCAACACTTATAGATGGAAGCCTAACTGACGTTATTGAAAACCAAATAAAAATTGTTGCATGGTATGACAATGAATTTGGATATTCAATGCAAATGGTTCGTACTATTAAAAAGTTTTTAGAATTGACTGATTAAGATAAATATGATATATTACAGACGACTTGGAGGAAGAGTATGATGAAAAATCCTATGTCAGGATTCCTTAAAATAATGATCCTTGGTTCGGTACTTTTAGTATTACTAGATATTGGTGCTATTAAAAGAGTTACTGAAAATATTGCTTTATCAGCAGGGGAAGTTCAAACAATTAATGGGTTTGATGCTACAAAGTTGGGTACAAATATGCAAAATGCTATTACAAAAGAGGCAATAGTCCCTGCAAAAAAGGCAAGTGGAATAGATTTGATGATGAATAAACATGCATCAACAATTAAATTTTTGTGTAATACATTTGGTGTAAACGAAGACGCTATTAAAACAGAGTTACGTAATATAAATAATGATGGAACAGTAAATGAGCTAAACATAGCAAGATTAGGAACGAACAACTATTCATCATTTGATAGAGGATTGGTAGAATACTTATTTAATTATATTGATAAAAATCCTTCATTAGTTAATAATACACATGTTCCATATAATGGTTCAAGTACTTACGTTGAAAACCTTATTAGATATTTTACTACAGTTTATCCCGAAGTTGATTATTTGACTGTTATAAGTATTGGGGCTGCAGAAAGTGGATATTATCAAGTTAAGTTTATGCTTAATAAGAACAATATTTATGGTGGAATGGGCTCTGGTGGTTTAATACAATATAAGACAATTGAATTTGGAACTTTAAGTTATGTTAGATATTTAGCAAATAATTACTATAGTAAAGGACTTAATACTCCTGAATCAATAGGTAGAGTATATTGTCCTTCAACCGATGCATCTGGTAATAGAGTTGCTTCTCCACATTGGCTAAATTTAGTTGCAAAAGCTAAAAGCCACTACGGTGGTTCAAGCAATAATATTACTCCAGATCAATTACTAGGATGATTAAGTTTGATAACTTAATCTTTTTTTTGTATAATAATATTGGTGATGATTAATGAGGATTGATAAAACGAATTATTATTTGGATATTGCGGAGTCAGTTTTAGAAAGAAGCACATGTATAAGAAGACTTTTTGGGGCAGTAATAGTTAAAAATGACGAAATAATATCAACTGGGTATAATGGTGCACCACGTGGAAGAAAAAATTGTAGCGATTTAAATTTTTGCATGCGGGAAAAATTAAATGTTCCCAGGGGGGAGAGGTATGAACTGTGTAGAAGTGTTCATGCTGAACAAAACGCAATTATTAGTGCATCTAGGAGAGACTTAATTGATTCCATATTATATTTAGTTGGTATAGAAGCCTCAACAAAAAAGTATATTAAAAATCCTGCTCCCTGTGCTTTTTGTAAAAGGATGATTATTAATTCAGGAATTAAACAAATAATAATGAGAGATTCAAAGAAAAAATATACTACTGTAAACGTTGAAGATTATATTATAAATGATGATTCTCTAACTGGAAAAGGAGGATATTAATGAAGAAATATGTTAATGAAGTAAAAATTAAAGATAAAAAAGTCATATTAAGAGTTGATTATAACGTTCCAATGGAAAATGGTGTTATAAAAAATACGAAAAAAATTGATGCTACATTTGAAACTATAGATTATTTGATAAGCCAGAACTGCAAAATTATTTTGCTATCTCATATGGGAAAAATTACTGATGAAAATAGTAAAACAAAGTTCAGTCTTAAACCTGTATTTGAATATATTAAAAAATTAAATAAATATAATATACTGTTCTGTGATGAACCTAGTTCTCCTATGCTTGATAATATCTGTAAAAATCTTCAAAGTAGGCAAGTTGTCCTTGTAGAAAATACAAGATTTATGGATTTACCAAATAATTTAGAATCAAGCTGCAATCAAAAATATGCTATGTATTTAGCCTCTTTAGGAGAGTACTATGTAAATGATGCTTTTGCATCTATGCATAGAAATCATGCTTCAGTAACTGGTATACCTAGATATATTCCTGCCTGCTTTGGATTATTGGTAAAAAAAGAATTAGAAAATTTAAAAGTTTTAAGAGATAATATCAGAAGACCATTTGTTGTAATAATGGGCGGAGCAAAACTAGATGATAAAATAGAACTGATGCATTCTTTGCTTACTAAAGCAGACAGGGTTCTAATAGGCGGAGGAATAGCCAATGCGTTTTTAAAAGCATTAGATTTTGATATTGGAGCAACTAGTGTTTCAGATGAAAGTGTAATAAACGCTGTCAAACTTCTAGAACAATATTCAAATAAAATCGTAGTACCAAAGGATGTAATAGCAAGTCCATCATATCTTGAAAATGAATATGTTATGAAAAGTGTTAAAGATGTTGTAGTTGATGATGTACTTGGTGATATTGGATATGAGGCGATAAACAATTATACAAGATTTATAAAAGAAGCAAAAACAATATTCATAAACGGCACAATGGGAATATACGAACAAAAGGAATTTTCTGATGGAACGAGATTAATCTTAGAAGAAGTTGCCAAAAATACTGATGCCATTAGAATTGTGGGAGGCGGAGATGCTGGTGCTGCTTTAAAAAAGTTTAATTTAGAAAAGAAAATGTCATTTATTTCAACAGGAGGAGGTGCAACGTTAAAATATATTGCTGATGGAACACTTCCAGGAATTGATATAATTTTAAAAAATATAGAGTTTAGAACAAGAAAAAGAGTATTTGTTAATTTAAAGGATTGGTTGAATCTAGAGGAAAATAAAAAATATGTAAACGAAATCAAAGATGTTTCTGCAGTATTTTTTCCATCTAGCCCATATCTTTACTTATATAATGGATTAGATATTGGAGTTCAGGATTTAGATTCAAATATATCAGGCGCTCACACAGGTATGATTAGTTTAGAACATTTAAAAGATTTTGGTGTTAAATGGTGTTTACTAAATCATCGTGAGTTAAAAGAAGACAAAGAATCATTAATACAAAAAGCTAAAATATTATTATCGAATGATATAAATGCAATTTTATGCTTAGATGAGATTGATGATTCAACATTACCAATAATCGATGAATTATTCTCAAACGTTAATAAAAAAGTGTATGTCGCTTTTGAACCGGTAACAGAGCTAAGTATAACCGAGATATCTCAAAAAATTGAAATATTAAAAAATTATATTAAAACAAAATTCCCGAACTTTGGAATACTTTACGGAAGTAATGTAAAAAAAGAAAACATCAAAGAATTAGATGAAAAATTAAAAATCGATGGTTTTTTAATAAGTAGAGAAGCACTAGATATAGAAAGTTTAAAATATATTGTAAATGTACTTGATAACTAAAACTATGTTTTTAGTTATTTTTTTGATATAATATCTATCGGAAAGAGGAAGAATATGCAGAAAATAAAGGTAGGTGACAAATTACAAGTTCATTGTTATAAACATGATGGAAGTTTGCACAGGATTTGCGATGAAGCAACAGTATTAGAAATTAGTGAAGATTATATTATTTGTGCCAATGATAAAACAAGAATAACTGAAAAAGAAGATTTTTTAACCAATAAATATCATAGTTATATAACAAAGGAACCTGCAATTTTGTTTTTTTATAAAAAACAATGGTATAATATAATTGCTCAAATTAAAAAGAATGGACTATACTACTATTGTAATATAGCCAGCCCATATATTATAGATGATGGCTTGATCAAGTACATTGACTATGATTTAGATTTAAGAATCTTTTCTGATGGAGCATTTAAAATACTTGATAGAAATGAGTACAACTATAATAAAAAAAGATTAAAGTATTCAAAAGAGCTAGACTATATAATTAATAATGAACTTAGTTCTTTAATTAATAGTTATAAAAATAAGACTGCTGTTTTCAGAAAAGATACAATTAAAAGCTATTATGAGTTATATTTTTCACTAAAAAATGAAAAAAATGGGCAATAAAATGTGTTTTTATGTAAAAAATCTAAAAAAATGCATTTTTTTTGAAAAAAAGTGTTGACTTTAATATTTTGATTTGATATATTACATGTGCACGAACGAAAGAGCCTTAAATTAAGGATATCGTGCAATAATGATCTTTGAAAACTAAGTAAAATGTCAATTAGATTGAGTAGCTAGTATTAAACTTAAGGAAAAACTTTAACAAAAGTTTATTTTTATTGAGAGTTTGATCCTGGCTCAGGATTAACGCTAGCGGCATGCCTAAGACATGCAAGTCGAACGAGAAGGCCCATTGATGAGATTTGAAGCGGAAGTGCTTGCACTGAAGTGGATTTTCTCTGATTTGGAATTTCCTTCTAGTGGCAAACGGGTGAGTAACACGTGGGTAACCTACCCTTAAGTTGGGGATATCATCTGGAAACGGATAGTAATA
>CADBSQ010000014.1 GCA_902797415.1 uncultured Erysipelotrichaceae bacterium
CGGTAATATATTGATAAATCCTAGGTTAATGCTTAAATATGCAGCTAAGTAAATAACTGATTCTACGCTTGTTTTAGCAGCTTGTCCCACTATTGTATAAACACCAACAGGTCCAGATAAAGAACTTAAAGATAGTTTACCAATAAATAAGTTTCCAACTATTAACCACATACTTTTTATAATAGCATCTGTTTTAGTAATTGCATAATTAAGTGAGGAGATAATACCCCTTTTTCTTGTTACATCTTGTCCTATACCATAAACAATTCTTTCAGAACCATCTTTTTCTTTTATGGTTCGTGGTTTGATTGTATAAGTTTTTGTATCACCAGTTGCTTTTTCAACTTCAAAGGTGTGGGTATTTTCCTTAGTTTTTAGGTTTAATCTTAAGATAACTAAATCCCAAGAGCTTACTTTTTTATTATCTATTTTAAGTATTTTATCTCCAACTTCTATACCAGCTTTGGCAACAGGATAGCCTTTTTCTACCCTTCCAACTACTGGAGACTGGTTGGCACTGCCCCAAATAAGTGCTGACAAAAATAGTAGTAAAAAGCCGGTAATGAAGTTCATGCACACTCCAGCTATAAGAATAATGCATCTTTGAGTAATAGTTTTATTACACATATACTGATCTTTTTTAAGCTTTTTATCAAATCCATCATCTTCACTGATTTCACCAGCTATTGCGCAATATCCACCAATTGGAAATGCACGTATAGAATAATCAGTTTCATCGCCTTTTCTATTCCATCCAAAAAGTTTTGGACCCATTCCAAGCGAAAACTCATAAACATAGGCACCTGCTTTTTTAGCAGCAATAAAGTGCCCTGCTTCATGAACAAATATTAATACACCTAAGATTACAATTAAAAGTATAAATGCAATCATCTTTTCATCTCCTTTATATTAAACCCTCAATAATTATATACACTAATGTGACAATTGTCAAACTATCGATTCTATCCAAAAGACCACCGTGACCTGGTATAAGGTTTGAAAAATCTTTAATATGAGCTTGTCTTTTAACAGCACTGTAAAATAAATCTCCCATTTCACATGCGAAGGAAAGAACGAGTATTGATAATAATACTTTTATAAATGGAGAATATCCAATAAAAATCATATAATAAGTACTAGATATAATGGTACCCATAATAAGACCACCAAGAAAACCTTCTAAACTTTTCTTAGGACTTATTTTAGTTATTTTATGCTTTCCAATATTCATTCCCGTTGCATAAGCAAAAACATCTGTGCATACACAAACCATAACTAACAATATGAAATATAATGGTTCATTTAAATAAAGTGTAGTTAAGTAATTAAATACTAAACCTAAAAAAACAATAAATGTTGATAATGTAAAGGCTTCGTTAGTAGTAAATTTGTTTTCTTCAAAAAAGAAAACTGATAGTAAAAACATGGCTCCAAAACATGCACAAATTATTTTTATATTAAAAGGTAAAAACTCCAATAACAATAACGATAATCCAGAAATAGCTAACACAGGTATGGGATATTTTTTTTCTTTTTTTAAGTTAAAAATTTCTTTTAGGGCAATAATACTAAGTATTCCCATTCCTATTTTAAAAAGCATGCCGCCAATAATTAAAAATGGTAAACAAATAACACACATAACTATAGCGCTTATAATTCTTTCTTTCATAATAACCTTCTTTCTTGAATTAATTATATATTATTTTTGGAATTTAAACAATTTCTTTATTATATTTTTCTATTAATTTTAGATATTTGTTTTTTATTTCCTCAAGTTTTTCTTTTGATGAAGCTTCAAATCTTGCAGTTAATTTTGGACCAGTGTTGGATGCCCTAACCAGTGCCCATGAGTCTTTGTAGTCTACTCTTAATCCATCTATGGTTGATATTTTTATGTCTTTTTCTTTATCTATTTCGTGCTTAATATTATTGATGCAAGAAAATTTTGTTTGGTCAGACGATTCTATTCTTATTTCTGGTGTAGAATAATATTTATTTAATGAATCGACTAGCTTACTGGAGCTTTTGTCTTCATTTGATAAAAATTCTATAAATCTTATACCTGCATAAATACCATCGTCAATACCAATATATTTATCTCTAAAAATAACGTGACCACTTAGTTCTCCACCAAAATCTAAATTCATTTCTTTAACTTTGCTTTTAACGTAAGTATTTCCGCCTGTACGATACATGAAAGGTGTTCCACCTAATTTCTCTATCTCATCTCTTAATGTATTAGAACATTTTACATCATAAAGAATAGTTTTATTATCGGAATTTGGAATTATACTTCTGCACATTAAAGCCATAAATTTATCTATATCAATTATTCTACCTTGATTGTCAACAAAACCCACTCTGTCACCATCACCATCAAAAGCAATACCTAAATCATATTTAAATGTTTTAACATAGTCTTCTAGAGGCATCATATTTTCCTTTTCAAATGGATCTGGATGATGATTTTTAAAGTTGCCATCACTAACATCATATAAATAATCTACATCAATATCCAATCTATCAAAGACGTCTCTTGCTAAAATAGAGGTAGTTCCATTAGCACAATCTACTATGACCTTTAATCTTTTTTTAATATTTATATCTTTTAATAGTGTTTGAATATATTTTTCTTTAACGTTCGTATATGATATAGTTCCATTTCCCTTTTGAAACTTACCCTCAAGTAAGAACTTATAAAAGTCCCTAATTTTTTGACCAAAAACGTTTTTAAAGTTAGCAAAACTGAATTTAAAGCCGTTATCGTTTTTAGGATTATGTGATGCAGTTACCATTATTCCACTTTCTATGTTTAAATTAATCATAGCAAAGTTTTGCATAGGTGTTGTTGTTAATCCTATATAAACTACATCTACTCCTGAGTCAGTTATTCCTTTTAAAAGTGCATTTGTTATTCTTTCAGAACTTAATCTATTGTCATGACCTACTAAACATACACTTTTATTAATTTCTAATAGTTTGCTGCCATAACCAAGTCCAATGGTATAAGCAGTATCATCATCGATTAAAGATGAGTCTCCTCTAATATCATACTCCCTAAATATATCCCTATTTAATTTCTTTTTTACTTTCATTAGTTTATAATTCCTTTCAATAATCCAAAAGATAGAATCATCATTATAATAGATGCAATTAAAACTCCTAAAATAGCAAATATCAAACTTTTTTTCTTATCTAACTCTAGAAATGATGCAAGAATACAACCAGTCCAAGCTCCACTACCAGGAAGTGGAATTGCTACAAAAAGCATAAGACCAATATATCCATATTTCTCAAGTAAACCTTTTTTCTTATCAACTTTTTTCTTCCATTTATCAATTAACTTTTTTAATAGTTTAAACTTAGACAATAAATCAAGCACTTGTTCCATCAAAAATAATGCGATTGGTACAACTATTATATTTGCTAATACACATACAATGTATGACTTAATTGGACTTAAATCTAAAAGTGCACTAGCAATAAGCCCACCTCTAAGTTCTAGTATTGGTAAAAGTGAAACAATAAATACAAATATATATTTAGAAACTTCTGTTGCTAGCATTCCTCCAAATATACCAATTAATCCGTTAACAATTTTTTTGGCCATTAATATCTTCCTTTTCTCTAATTTTCTATCACTATTAATTTTATCAAAATTATTAACTAAAATCTACTTTATTATTTTCAATAATCAAAAAAAGTTAGAAGTTTGTTTATCTTCTAACTTTTTGGTTTAAACGGTATAACCTTTTGTTTAGGACTAGTATTGTCATCAAACTGCATTGCTTGTTCGTTTACAAAATTTAAAAAGTATCGCAATCCTTCTATAGGATTTTCTTTGCTTCTATAGATGATGCATTCGGCTTCATCATAAATATCTTCATTATAGTAATCGTTATTTTTAAGAACTAATAGTCTTTCTAATTTTTGAAAATCTTCTTTATTAAAGGTTTCTTCTAGAAGATTTATTGCGTGCATTTTAAAGTTTAAGTACATATATAATAGATCATAGTTTATTTCTTCACTCTGAAAAACTCTATCTAAGGCATGAGCAACTTGCAGATAAGCTTCTTTCTCAAAAAAGTTCATGTAGTTACGAAAGCCTTCGTAGTTAAAATCACCAACAGCAGAAAAATCCTCCACTACAAGAATCGCCCCATGAGCGGATATATCTAAGTTGTTTTTATTCCCTTTATCTAGACAATATGTTACAAACGTGCTTACAATATCGTATTTAAGTTTAAATGCATCTGATACAGACACAAATTCCATAATGTTTAATATGTTTTTTTTATTTAGTTTTGTGATAAAAAATCCATAACTTTCAATCATTTTAACGAGGACTTTTTCAAAGTATTTGTACGATTCGTAATCTTTTGTAACCATGTAATAGTGAGCAAGCACCTCAAAAACTGTTTTTAAAAACATGTTATATTTAGAATCACTTAGAGAATTTTTTTCCGCTATTTGATTTACTTTGTAAACAATCGTTTCATATGTATCTTTTTCAATTATAGTAGATAATGCATTTACTATTTCAAAACTTTTCATAGTATCCCCCCAATAGTTGAATTTATTATACATCTTTTATGCTTTTTTGTATACAAAAAAAGAAAAAACTATGCCTTTTTAGTTTTTTCTTTTTTAATATTTGATTCAATTGATATTCTAAGACATATAAATATTAGTAATAGAGTATTAATTGTTATACTACCACCATAAGATAAAAGTGGTAGTGGTACACCAGTTAATGGTATTAACGCTAGTATTCCACCTAAGTTAATTAAAATATGGAATAGTATTATTAAAAATGTTCCATATGCGATTAAGGAGCTTGTTAAGTTTTTAGCTGCTTTAGCAATTTTTAATATTCTAAATAGTATTAACAAATAAAGAATAATAACACCTATACCAGCTATTGCACCTAATTCTTCTACTATAATTGGAAATATAAAGTCTGTATGTGCTTCTGGTAAGTATAAGTACTTTTGAGTACTATTACCTAGCCCAACACCCTTTAGACCCCCATTATTCATGGCAATCATTCCATTACAAACTTGATATCCAGTCTTTTCTATGTACCTAGTACATGGGTTTTTATAAATTAATCTAGATGCTTGTTCTTCATTTAATATCTTACCAGCCATAGTCATTAAAAATATACATAAAACAATAAAAACAACACATATTATTTTAAATATTTTAACATCACTTCTTCTTTTAGAAAAAGGTATAGACCAAAACATTAAAAAGACTGTTGCACCAATTATTGCTGATGTACCAAGATCTGGCTCTAAAAAAATCAAACCAGCAATAATTGCACACACTATTATGGGTCTTAAGAAAAAGTATTTGTTTTTGTTATTAATATTTTTTCCAAAATAAGAAGCCATATATAATACAATTACTGATTTAGCAAATTCACTTGGCTGAACAGAAAAGAATCCAATTCTATACCAACTGTTCGCACCATTGGTAATTTTACCATAGACAGGTAAAAATGCTAAAGCAGCAATTATGACTAAAACCATCAGTGATTTTAATTTATCATATTTTGATATGGGAAACTTTATTAAAAAGGTTAAACCAAATATAAACATTAATACTACTAATAATAGTTGTTTTTCAAAAAAATAATATGTACTTACTTTATATTGAAGTATAGATGCAACATTAGATGCACTAAAAACCATAATAACCCCTATTGCACTTAGAAGTAGTGTTAGAAAAAATAAAGGTTTGTCCATTTTCATAAATAATTCTTTCATACACTTCACCATGATAATATTATCATATTTATTCTTTGTTTTAAAGTTTTTCGCTATTACTTTACAAAAAAACTATAAGATTACTCTTACAGCTTTATATCCATATACATTTAATATTTGTACTACTCTTCTTGATGTAGTTCCACTTTCACATAAAAAGAAGTAGGTATTGTTTTTATCTAAGTATTTACTTGGATTATCAAGTATCTTAGATGCTTTAATTTTAATTCCGTTAATGTTTAAATCATCAAGGATAAATAACTTTCCCAATCTTTGGTTATATTCACTTAATTTAATTGTTTTCATATCATATTATATGTTTAATTTATAAAATATGATACTAGCACTTACAGCAGCATTCAATGATTCACAATTTGCATTCATTTTTATATGTATTTTTTGATCTGCTAGCAAAGATACTTCTTTATCCACCCCATTGCCTTCATTACCGATTAAAACAGCTGATTTGGCTGAAAAAACAGCATCTTCTAAAGAAGTTCCACCATTTACATCTGTTGTATAGATGGTGTAATCATATTTCTTAAGTTTTTCTATAATTGTTTTAGCATCTTCAATAATAATATTTTGATTAAAAATCATACCCTCACTTGCACGAATAACTTTTGAATTATAAATACTAACACATTTTGGAGTTAAAACTATAGTATCTACATTAAAAGCAACAGCACTTCTAATTATAGTTCCAACATTACCAGGATCTTGAAGATCACATAGAATGCAAACCTTACCATTTATTTCACCATTATTTATTTTTCTACATATACCGATTACACTTGGTGTTTTTAAATCACTTAGTTTTTTTAAAACATTTTCACTAACTATAACAGTATTATCAAATGTTTCTTCTTTAGTAGATATTACTGTTTCTAGATAACCACTTTTTTTAGCTTCTTCGACTAAATGCTTTCCTTCGACCAGAAACAAGCCTTCTTTGTCTTGATATTTTTTTTGTTTTAATTTTAAAATATTTTTAATATATTTATTATTTACAGATTCAATCATATTGACTTTCCCTTAAGGCCTTTCTAGCAAGTTTGTAGTATGGATAGTATTTTGAAACTTCATTCCAAAAATCTTTTGAATGGTTCATATGTTTAAAATGGCACAACTCGTGAATTATAACATAATCAATTAAAGATACATCTTTTTTGATAAGTTCAGTATTTAATGTTACAGTCATACTTTTTGTATTACATACACCCCACCTGGAAGTCATTTTTCTAATTCGAAGTGAAAACTCAGGTAGAGATGTAAATTCATTTTTGATTAGTTTTAATCTGTTATTAAACACCCTTTTACATTCACCAATTAAAAACCTATTTAATTCTATTCGATCTTTACATATGATTTTATCGCCATATATATAGGTTTTGCTATTACCATCATATACTATTTCATACTTATCTCCTAAGTAATATATTTCATTTTCTTTAGTAGTTTTTGTAGTTTTTTCTTTAAGTTTTACGATGCTTTTTTCATTTTCTAAAATTATTTTATTAATTTTTTTGTCACTTAAATATTTTGGACATGACACAACCAAAACACCGTTTACCCACTTAAAATAGATGTGTTTAATACTTTTTTTGTTTATTATACAATCTACTTCTTCATTATTAATTATTACTTTTAACTCGCTAGTCTTCATTTTTGTTTTTAAATTTTAATATTATTGGTGTTCCTTCTAAATTAAAATTATTTCTTAGACTGTTTTCTAAGTATCTTTTATAACTAAAGTGAAGAAGTGATTTGTTATTAACATTGAATGTAAATTCTGGTGGATTTGTACCTGTCTGACTGACAAAATATATTTTTAATTTTTTGCCTTTATAACTTGGTGGTTGGTGTAAAAGATAACTTTCTCTTATAACATCATTTATAAGGCTTGTTTTAAGTTGTCTTGAAGAATTTTCATATGCTTCTTTTATTAATGGTATTAAATCATTAACTCTTTTTTTTGTTTCTGCACTTAAGAAAACGACTTTTACGTATTTTATAAATTTTAATTCGTTTTCTATTAGTTTTTTAAATTCTTTAATTTGTTCTTCTTTATTTTCTATTTTATCCCATTTGTTTACAGCGATTACAAGTGGCTTATTTGCCTCTAAAGCGTATGATATGATGTGTTTATCTTGTTCTATTATTTTTTCTTCTGCATCTATTACAAGCACGCATACATCAGAAGTATCAATCGCTTTAAGTGTTCTAATTAAACTATATTTTTCTACTGACTCAAATATTTTTCCTTTTTTTCTAAGTCCAGCGGTATCAACTACCACAAATTCTTCTTTATTAAAAGTAAATTTTGTATCAATAGCGTCCCTAGTTGTTCCTGCAACTGGACTTACTATTACTCTTTCTTCATTTAAAAGCGCATTAACTAAGCTACTTTTACCAACATTTGGTCTTCCAATAAAACTAAAACGTATAGC
>CADBSQ010000015.1 GCA_902797415.1 uncultured Erysipelotrichaceae bacterium
AGAAAGTAAACAAAGAAACATAAAGAATTCAAAACTCTTTATGTTCAACATTATACGTGATATAATTTATGTAAAGAGAAATTAACATAAAACGATGAAACTAGTGAAAATGGAGTGAGTTTACATGGATAGATATTATTATAGTGAAAGACCAGAATTGGGTTTTAATATACCGTTTGTGATTTATTTTCCAAAGGAAAAAACCTCAAACATAGTTGGAGCAAACTTTATGACTCCTTCATCTACAGACAAAAAGAATCTAAGCGAAATTTTTAGTGATTTAAAAGAAAAAACATCCCCTGGAAGACTATTTTTTGAAAACAACATTATAACAATAGTTCCATTAATTCCAAGATTCCCAAAATATAACATGACATATTTTACAAGTGCAGTTTATAATAATAAAACTAAACTAGTTGAACAGCTTTCTAGAGAAGAACAAGAAAAAATGAAAAATATTGATATCCAACTTGTTAAATTATTTGAATATGCTTTAAAGATAGTTCGAAATAAAGGTTATGAAGTTGAGGATAAAGTTATTCTGAATGGTTACTCTGCATCTAGCAAATTTATTACTAGTTTTGCGTGTTTGCATCCAGATGTTTGTAAGGCAATTATTGCCGGTGGTACAACAGGACTTATGATTAGACCAATTAAAGAAATAAACGGAATCAAACTAAACTTTCCTCTAGGAATTAATGATGTTGAAACCGATCTAGAAGGGTATGCAAAAATTCCTAAGTTTTTCTTCATTGGTAGAGACGATAACAATGACCCAGCTCTATGTAAATGCAAGCTTGATGATAAGAAAGACGCTAATGGAAACGTGTTACCAAAATTAGATGAAAATGGAAATATTATTCCTAATTTAAAAGATGGAAAATATCAAGCATATTATCAAACTCTTTATACTGATGAAGAAGTTGATACTATTCATAAATGTTTTGGCAGTCTACCACTTGAAAGATTTAAAAATGCTTCTGAAATGTATTACAATAACAATATGAATTCGAATTTTAATATTTATAATGGAAATCACGTGACGGTTACACAAGATCCAAATTTTATAAAAGATGTTAATGAATTCTTAGCTAAACTATATATTAAACAAAAGATCAATTAAGAATTATGTTAAAAGATATAACTGTGAACAATATTATTTAAAATTTGGAAAGAATAGAAAAAAGAAATTAACTTTTTATATCCTATAATAAAACTTATGATTGGAATTGTTTTCTAAGTAAATATCATCATCAAAGAATTTTAAAACTTCTAATGATTGATATATCAAGTTTACCTTAATATCATCATAGTCATAATATGTAATCGCTTCAAAAGTTTTACTTATTAACATTTCATCATCTTCTTCTAGAGTAAATGTATCCATTAAATCTAGTATAATTAGAGTTAAATTAGTATACAACTCATCTTTATCAGAACTTAAATAATCGCCTGCACCCATATCAAGAAATATTTTTTTAATAATCTCTATATGCTTTTTCAAAAAGAATATAGAATTTTTAAATTCTTCATTATTTACATTAAAGCAAGTTTTTATATAATTAGTTAAAGAAACCTTTTGGAATACTAGAGACTTTTTCTCTTCCTCAGTAATAGAATTGTCTCTTAATATTCTATTTATTTCATTTAGATATAAAACACTTATCATAATTATTATGTAATCATTCATAGCTTCCACCCCTTTAGGGAGAACTATTATACCATTATATAAGGTTATGTCAATCCAAAAACAGGTGAACTTGATTAAAATTTATGATAAAATAAGCACAAGGTGATAGCTAGTGAAGAAACTTACTTTTATTTTATTAATAATGATACTATTGTTAACTGGTTGCAACAAAAAAGAAAATACATACGAAGGATTAGAATCAAAACTAAAGGCAAAACTAATAAAAGAAAACTATTTAGATGAAAAAAACTTTTCTAGTTTAAAAATTATTGAAACAATAGATCACGGATATTACAAAGAGTCTCCTGAAAAAAAATATACAGAAGTTCATTTTACCTATAAATGCAGAGACAAAACTAATGCATGTATTCATGATATTTTAACAGATGTAGGTGA
>CADBSQ010000016.1 GCA_902797415.1 uncultured Erysipelotrichaceae bacterium
ATGTAGACAAAGGAACAACATGACACAAAAAGAACTTGCTGATGCAATATCAAAATATAGAAACTCAATAATGCATAATACTATTTCTAATTGGGAGAATAATATAAATATACCTGATATTAGATCAGTAGCAATTTTATGTGATATACTACATACTGATTCCAATTACCTACTCGGACTTGATAATGTAGATTTAGCAAGAAAAAAAGAATTAATTAAAATACTAGATGGAATACAAGATGATAAACTAGAAGAAATAATTAGATATGCAAAATATCTAAAAGAAAAAGAAGACTAAAAAGGGCTTTAATTTTTTATATAACATATATGTTAACTTTTTAACGAATATGAATTTAGAATGTTCGTTTAGCACCTTTTTTGAATCTTCTTTTTTTAATTAAATAATACTAAAATTTAAATGCAAAAAAAGAGCTAGTAAGATGCAACTTACTAGCAAAGTACACAATAAATTCTTTGCACGAATCATGACTTGTGTACTTGAATTGTAGCATTTAATTAATAAAATGTCAACAAGGAGAGTGAATATTTATGCCTGTATATGAAAGGAAAAAACCAACAAAAGATGGGAGGAAATATTTTTTTAGATGCTATTATAGAGATAAATATGGTAGCTCAAAACAATTTACATCAAAACTATATAAAGGTGTCAGAGAATGTGAAAAAGGAGAAAGAATTTTTTTAGAAGAAGTAGAATATAGAGACTTAACAGATTATACTGTAATGTTTATAGATGTTTATAATGAATGGTTAGAATTTAAAAGAAGCAAAGTTAAAGAAACTACTTTTTATGCTTATAAAACTAGAACCAGAAAACATATAATACCTTTCTTTGAAAAATATAAATTACATTATATAAAAATAAATGATATTTTAAAATGGAGAGATAGTATATTAAAAATTAATATTACATTACAGCAAAGAAATAGAATTATAACAGACTTAAAAGATGTATTAGAATATGCTAGAGATAACTATGACTTTGATAATAAGGTAGTATCAAAGGTACAAACTGTTAAAGTATCAACAATAGAAAAAGCAAATGATAGTGAATGGAATTATATTACTTATGAAGAATATCAAAAACTAATTGAAGCTACAGATAATATTTTATATAAAAGAATGTTTGAGTTTTTATATTATACTGGATTAAGAATAACAGAGTTTATAGCACTAACTTGGAATGATATAGACTTAGATAAAAAAACAGTAAGAATAAATAAAATATTAACTACTAAAGTAGATTATGCTAAATACGATATATTACCCCCTAAAACAACTAATTCTATTAGAACAGTAGATTTACCAGATAATATAGTAACAATGCTAAAAGAACATAAAAGCGAAGAAGAAAAGATTAAATGTTTTAATAATTCTATGTATGTTTTTGGTAATATAGAATATATTAAGCAATCAACATTTAGAAGATATTTAAACCATTATGTAAAATTAGCCAAAATAGAACCTAAGAACCCCAATTATAAGGATGGAGATAGTATCTTAACACCACATGGTTTTAGACACTCACAAGCTAGTTTGTTAATCAATTTAGGACTAGATTTTAAAGATGTAGCAGAAAGATTAGGAGATACACCTAAAATGATAGAAACCACATATTATCATATGTTCCCACAAAAAAAGAGCAGAACTGTTAATGCCCTAAATTCAATGCTTTGTTAAACAAAACAAGATGTCAACAAGATGTCGAAGCATTTTCAAATTAAAAAACCCTTATAAAATAAGGGTTTACGACAATTTGGAGGGCCTAGTCGGATTTGAACCAACGATCAGGGAGTTGCAGTCCCATGCCTTACCACTTGGCTATAGACCCGTTTGAATTACTAATTAATTATAACAAATAATTTAATTAGATTCAAGTATCTTTATTAATAAATATGCAAATTAATATTTTTTATGTTACAGTTTTGTGACTTAAACACTAATAAAACCAACACTTTGTATGGATTAATATTAATAAAATTACATATTTTTATTGAAAAA
>CADBSQ010000017.1 GCA_902797415.1 uncultured Erysipelotrichaceae bacterium
ATTCATGATGCCCTACTTTCTTATAGTTTAATTCTACAACAGATAGGAACTTTTTTCAATCTTTGTTAAAATTGATAGTGTATAATGGTTTCAGATACAAAAAAAGAAAGCCTCTGTTATAAAATTAATAAAATAAATAAATAAATAGAAACGAGGTTTTCCTATGGACAATATAAATATATTTAAATTATATCTTTCTTCTTATAATAATAAACCCCATATCAAAAGTAGTCATAATCACAATGCTAATATTAAAATTAATGACAACACTCATTTCGAATCTTCTTCCTTATCAGTTATTGATATAGGTTACATGAATAAATCCTTTTACTTAACTAAAAGAATCTTAAATTCTTAGATGCCTCCGGCGGCCCTTCCGGGGGACGCCCACTCGGCGGGAGCACTTTCTTTAAAAGAAAGTGAAAAGAACTATCCTAATTTAACTCTTATTATTGATTTTATTATTCTAGATTTTTTATCCGAAACTAATTGACACTAACATAAGAACACTAATCGTTCTTAATAGTTACTTCTAATTATTATTTGTTTTAATTAAAGCACTTATTTTATTTAAATCATTTATATTTAAGAAATTTATACTTTTTATTATATAGTTTGTATTTATACTGCCTGAAACTAAATCATTTACATTTCTACAATAAAAAAAGAACCTAATCCGGTTCTATTTCATTGATTTTCTATAACCCACTTCATTATCTAGTCTTTCGTAAACATCATACATTTCGCTTATTACATAATCGTGAGTTTGAAAGTGGTCAATTATATCATTTAACATTTTTTTATAAACAATTATTGCCTGTTCTTCTTTACCAATATTAATTAGGTACTCACAAGGAGCTATATAGAATGCATAAAGTTCTTCAGCTTGCTCGGCTGCATTGTTTTGAGCTAAACTTTCTGCAAGAATAGGCCCAACTAAATCATATTTTCTTAATAATTCCACGCCTTCGGGACTTGTTTCTAATTTATCTCTAAGTGAGCTTACCGTAACTAAAACGCTTTCATCTAAACCTAATAAATCTACTATAACAGTAGTTACATACCATGAATAACCGTAGTATCTACATGACTTTGTATTTCCATCTATAGGCTTATTATATGCACTTCTATTTCTTGATTCGGTGCATACATGAATTGCCTTTGTTTGTCTTTTATCATAATATTTACCATTGGTTTCCCATTTTCTACAGCTTTTACAGGTATTACCATAATATGCCAAAATACTCACCCCCTAAAAATACTTGCTGCGTATAATACCATTATTATTTATAATTGTCAATACTAGAGGACCGGTCACCTACCCATATTTGTACCTACTATAAGTGTTTAAATAATGCATATTTAAACATTAAAACATTTTATATTCTCTTGAAATGCTTCTTTCTTGAAGTTGCCTTTGGGTTAAATTATTAACTTTTGCATATACCTCATTATTAATAAGTTTATTTTTTATTTCTACATAATAATTTATAAAAAACACCTCTACTTATAATTATTCTGGGTGTTATTGTTTTTTCTCATAAAAGGTTTCTAAAATAATTTTTAAAACAATTAAACTAGGTATCGCTAAAATCATACCAACGGAACCAAAGAACGAACCCATTACTAAGACCATCGTAAGTATAAGAATAGGACTTAATTTAATACATTTACTCATAATATAAGGATTAATTAAATTAGACTCTATCATTTGGGTAATTACAATAATAATTAATACTTTTATACCTAGTTTAGTACTTTTCCCTAAAGCATATAAAACTGATGGCGCACCACCTATATAAGGACCTATAAATGGTATTATGTTTGTAATGGAGCATATTAAGGAAAACAAAAGAGCATTGTCTAACCCAACTACTAAAAACATTATAAATGTTATACAAAATAAAACCAATGAATCAATTAGTAACCCTTTTAAATATAATCTTAAGTTATAACTTATATCATGTACAAGAATTCTATACCTTCTTTTTATAAGACTAAATATTCTTTTATTAATACCATCATACCTATATAAAAAGTAAAAACCAAATATATTAGATATAAAAAATATCCCAATATATGTTAGTATCATTTTACATGAGTTCATTATATTGTTTGTATTTAGTTTAAAGAATTTTTTAATTAGTTCTATATATTTATTATTTATATTATTTAAATTATTTATGCTGTTTATTATATTAGGTATAATTATTAAAAGGATAAAACCAAGTATTAAGATGTAAAAGATTATTATAGTAATTAGTGATAACTTTTTATTAATTTTTTTGTTTAAGTATTTATATAAGGGATTTAAAAGCCATGCTAAAAAGTAACCAATAAATAAGGGGGATAGTACTTTTATTAGTTTAATTATTATTAAATGTAAACTAAGTATTTTAAATATATTTATACTTAAGAATATAATTAATAATAGGTATAAGGTTAGTTTAATTTTAAAAAGACTATTATTCATAGTCCTTTATTATATCCTCTAGACTTCTTGTATTAGCACTAGATTTATTTTTTGATTTTGCAAGAGCAAGTGCTCCAAGAGTTAAAGCTAGAGTAAAAAATGCTTTCTTTTTCATAACTAATCACCATTATTAGTATGAACTTTTTAACTTATTTTATTCAGTAATGTTTGTTTTAAGTTAGTTTTTCTATAAAGTGAGTAGTCATTGTTCGATGCAATGTAAAGAGCTCTTGGGTTTCCTATCATGGTAAGAGTTTTTTTCGCACGAGATACCCCTGTATAGATTAGTTTGTTGTAAAGCATTCTTCCATAACTTAGTGTTAGAGGCATAATTACATTATCAAATTCAGATCCTTGTGCTTTGTGGATTGTAATTGCATAAGCATGTTTTATATTTATTAAATCTTCTCTTTTATAAAAGACGGCATTGCCATAAAAATCAACTGTTAGTACTTTATCTTTACTGTGCGGACTTATATATTTAATGTAACCTATATCACCATTATAGATATTGTTGTCAGGATCATTTACCAGTTGCAGAATTTTATCTCCTTCTCTAAAGACTATACTGCCAACTCTTAGTTCTTCTTTATCCTTACTTGGTGGATTAAATATCTCCTGCAAAGATACATTTAAATTATCTATACCATTTTCACCCTTATACATAGGTGCCAGTATTTGAAAGTTATTTATATCCATGTTTTTCTTAATACCTAATTTGCATATTTCTTTAATAGTTTCTTTTATACTAGAGTTATCTACTGTTAAGAAAGAAAAGTCTTCTTTACGTTTTATATCTTCTTCTTCTAAGGCATGATTTTTAATATTTAGACAAAAATATGGAATACTTGACTCTTTACTTTGTCTATAGATTTCTTTAAGTGGTATGTGATTAAACAATTCTGAGTTTATTAAATCGCTTAATATCAAACCTGGTCCAACACTTGGCAGCTGATTATCATCGCCTACAAGAACTAGTTTTACATTACTTGTTAATGCCTCTAAAAGAGAAGAAAATAACTCTGTATCAATCATACTCATCTCATCTATAATAATTAATTTTTCAAAGCGTTTATTATATTTATTATAATCAAATGTATTGCTGGTTTTATCCCACTTTAAGTATCTATGTATAGTTGAAGATTCTAACCCTGTTACATCACTCATTCTTTTAGCAGCACGCCCCGTTGGAGCTAGAAGTGCTATCTCTTTTTCAGCAGCTTTCTCCCCTTCTTTCGCTAAATCTATGTATAAAGAACATATCGCTCTAACGATAGTTGTTTTACCAGTTCCTGGGCCACCTGTAATAATGGTTATATTTTTAGTTAATGCGTCTTTAATTGCTTTTTGTTGTAATTCATTATATTCAACATCATTCTTAGTACTAAATGATTCTATTGCTTCATCAAGATTATCTATATCACTTGATTCATTTTCATTAATAACAAATAACTTATTAGCAATAATGTTTTCCATATTATGGTACTTGTAAAGAAAGTACATACTATTTTCTTTAATGATTTCCCCCCTTTTAATTAGTTTTTCTAAATATACATTAAATTCATCATCACTAAGCATAATGTTAAATGTCAGAAGGACATTTTTAATCTCATCATATTCTGCATAAGTATCACCATTATTAAAGGCAAGACGCTTCATACCTTCAAGTATACAAGCCTCTATTCTATTATCATCGGTTGTTTCATATAGATTAAAAAAGACTTTATCGAGTGTATCAAAATTGATTAAGTCCACTAGTAAGTATACATTATCTTTTATAGTCTCAAGCACACTTGTTCCATAAGCATTAAGTAAAAGTAAAGCTTCTTTCATAGTAAAACCAAGCTTAGTTAAATCAACTATTATTTCATCAGTATCTTGGTATTTTAAAATAGAATTATAAATAGATTCCATCTTCTTAGCAGTCATCTTAGGTATTTCTTGTAAAACAAATTTATCCTCTTTAATTTTATTTAAAGCATCAACACCAAGTATTTCAACTATTTTTTCAGCAGTTTTTTCACCACAACCTTTAACAAGAGGACTTGTTAAAAATTCTATTACAGCGTCTTTACCTTCTGGTTTAACCTTTTCATATGATTTAGCTTGAAACTGATTACCATATTTTTCGTTATTGATAAAGCTTCCTTCAAGTAAATAAGTTTCATCCATGATTAGATTATAGAAGTAACCTGTGAATGTCACAGTTTTATTTATGTACTCAAAAGAAGAGTCCTCTTTAACTCTAATTAAACCAACGGTATAACCACTGCTTGTATTTTCAAAAATAATTTTTTTAATTTTACCTTTTATATATGCCATAACTTCTCCTAATGGGTAGTTTAACACAAAATAAAAATAAAAACAAATAAGCTACATTTTATTTGTTTTAAATCCTGTCATACGTTCATATTTACTTAAAATGTTGCTTATTTGTTTTTCAGTTATACCAAATTCTTTTCCTTTTTTAATTAAATCATTCATTCTTTCTTCAACTATGTCAAATCCTTCTGATACATCTTCTCCTAGATTTTTAAGTTCTATTAGTACTCCTAATGAATCGAAACATCCATCGATGGCCATTAGAACATCATCTAAACTTTTTATTTCTTCAGTTGCTTCTTCTTCCTTTTTCTTTTCTTCAAAAACCGTTTCTTCTATTTTTATTCCATCCCTCTCTGCGTCTGATTCCATAACTTCTAATTCTTCAATCCAGCTCATATTAACCTCCTAAAGTGATTTTTAACAAACCAAGTATCGTAAACAATATATCATGATTAAAAAACAATGTCAAAACATTTTAATTTATTTGAAGATCTCTATTTTTACTTCTTTGCCCTTAAAAGCTATAGCCATTTTGGTAATATTTGTAAACTTTTCTTGAAGTAGTTCTGTTTCATATTTTTTGTTTTCTATTTGGGCTTTTGCTTCTTTAATAGATTCTTCAAATGTTTTTGACTTGCAAGATTTAAACTCTATTATAAATGCAGGCTTATTTTTACTTTCTAAAGGTTTTAAGATTACATCATATCTACCAAATCCAGATTCTCTATTTGAATAAATTACATATCTATTTTTTAATTCAACCATCATTCCAAGAACAAATGCATGATAAAAATTTTCATCTTCATTTTCATTTACATCCAAATAACTAAACATTTCAAGAGTAAGTCTTTTAAATGCTTCTTCAAACTCTGTAAAATTTAAATCAAGTAAATAGTTTAAAGTCATGTTTTTAGTCCTGTAACACCAGTCCTCAATTATATTTTCATAAAACCTTTTTATTTCTTCATTTGGAATTTCTACAAAGTAACTATCTTTTTCTTTTATATAACCTGCTGGTTTTAAATAACCTGCTTGAAGTAGTAGCCCCCAAATATTTTTTTCTTTTTCTTCAATGGTTGGAATTATGGTGTTTAAATCAACTTTTACTTCTACTCTTTTTCCACTAATTAAATCTTCTAAATCTTCTTTAACTTTGGGACTAGATTTAGCGAAAATCATTTTGATTAAATCATTTGAAGAAGTATTTATCCAATAAGGTTTAAAGTCCTGATACTTAAAATATTTTAAAGCAGATAGAGGATTATAAATATCAGTTGTATTTCCAAATGTATAACCATCATACCACTTTTCTAAATCATTCAAGTTTTCTTTCATTTCATATTTAGTTAAAACTTCGTTTATTTCTTCTTTAGTAAAACCAAAACAATTAGAAAATTCATCGTCTAAAACAGTAAAAACGCTTATATTATTAGCATCACTAAATATACCTTCTTTTGATACTCTAGATACACCAGTTAAGACTCCTTTTTCAAGATAGGGATTATCCTTAAATGTACTACCTATAAAACTTTTAAAAAATTTGATAGCTTCATCATAGTAATTATCAACATAAGAATGTATTAAAGGAACATCATATTCATCTAGAAGCACATAAACTTTTTTATTATGATGTTTATATAATAATTCTGTTAGAAAATTCACCATATCAGCAATTTCGTACTTGTAATTGTCAGGAATATTATTATATGCAATTATTTCAAAATCATCTTTTTCGGCATCAGATAAAACTTCACTATTTAATAGATATAAATTATCTTTAAAAGCTTTACTTATTCTAACTTGCAGACGTTTAAGCATTGTTTTATAATTTTCAGTTTTTATACCATTAAAAGATAGGTTAATTACAGGATATGTATTCATTGCTTGTAAATACTTTTCACTTTCTTTCAGTATTTTTAAACCTTTAAATAAATCTATACTATTATCATTAATATTAAAATAATAGTTTAACATACTAAGATTTAGACTTTTACCAAATCTTCTTGGTCTTGTTATTAGAGCTACTTCAAAGTTTCCATCTATTACTTCTTTAATAAATAATGATTTATCAATATAAAAACAATTTTTTTCTCTAAATTTTTTAAAATCACTAATACCAAATCCAAAGTTTTTATTCATAAGCATTTTCCTCTTTTCACTTACTATTTTATCATTTTTTTTGATTTTATTCATATTTTTTTTACCTCCATTTCATTTTTGTTTTTAGAAGGTTTTTACTCCCTCTATTTATTATTATTCTAAGTAGATCCTTTTTTTCTCATTAAAAGCTATAAAATTAGTTGATTTAATTATTAGTTTAGGCGCATATATAAGGACAAAAAAAAGTATGATGACCATACTTAATTTATATAATTATACACACAATTTATTCAAAGATATTCTTTTTACTTCTTTATCTTTCAAGAAAAATTTTTGAAATTTGGACTAAATAATTGTTGAGTTACAATTGATGTGAGACCAAATGTATAGAAAAAAAAGTGATTTAAGTCTATAATATTCATTAAATTCAAACTTTTTTATTTCATAATTATTATCACTATCAAAAACTATATGGTTTATTTGATGTTCATTTAAATAATCA
>CADBSQ010000018.1 GCA_902797415.1 uncultured Erysipelotrichaceae bacterium
AAAATATTCCATTGTATATCCAACTAATGAACCATCATCAATTATTAATTCCTTAGGCGATAATATATCATCAATTGTAATACCGTCCATTTCAATAAACTTTTTAAAAATTTGTCTTTTCTCACTAGAGTATAGGCCATCTAGAATTTTATAGCATTTACCATCGCCTATATATACACTACTTGTTGTACCTTGAATCATGGATAAATTCATTGAAGATAGATTTATATCTTTTAAATTAATTAACTCCATGCGCATAGTCCCCCTTAAAATCATATTTAATAATCTGAACAAATTATATGCCATATCTAGATGAAGATCGATTTAACTGTTTTTTACTATATTTAATTGCATAGTTTAAAACTGTATCAATACCGTTTAAAAAATCTTCTTTTGTTTGTTTTACTTCTATGTCTGGTTTGAAAATAATCGGTACTTGTAGATCTTTAGTTATTAGCTCATTAAATTGTTCTTTTGAATTAGCTTGCAAATGCTTACATGGGTGATGGTAACAGGTTGAAACAAAAAATTCATGATCATCCACAGTAAATAACTTAAAATTACCATAACAGTTAATTGGTGTTCCTATTCCCTCACCTATTGAAATAGCACCTAAAGCAAGCAAGTCTCTCAAGGCAAATCTACCGCCAGAAAACACCTTGTAATCTGTTAGACAAATGAGTTTTTTATCGCTATGTCTCCTCAAAAAATTCATTAGCAGTTCATTAAGCTTAGAATGACCACCTGTATTTCCCCTAATGTCGACTATTATAGTTTTAATCTTACTCAAGTCTTCTTGTTCTAACCTCTTTATAGCACCTTCAATAGCCTCTTTAAACCTTAACTGAATCGAACTATGAGTATAAATTAAACAGTCATTTATTATCTCATATGTAGCATTTTTTCCGTATAGGGGTTCATTATAATTAAAGTTATTATTATTCTTTTTATTAAATGTTTTACTTGCAGTATTTTTATTTTCATCCTCAAACTTATACTCGATTTTCTTAGTATTTCTTAGTGATGGTAAACTAAACAGTCTATCATTTGACAAAAGAGCCTCTACATCACTTATTTTTTTACCAATAGTACCATAGACACTGATATTATCAAGTTCACTGATTATTTTATTAATAGGTATACTATTTATTGACACAAGACTATACCCCTTTAATTCGTCTGGATATTTAACTAAAACTTCATCTTCAATTATTCTAAAAACAAATGGGAGTTTATTTCCTCAAAATCGATAACCAGTATGAGCATCATCAATGCCACTTAATCTTTTAGTGATATAATCCATAAAATATTTAAAGCTATATTCATCATTAATATCCATACTATTTATTAAATCATTATATATTCTGTTTAGCTGGTCTTTATTAATTTGATGCCAAGGATTTACATGTATTTCTTCGTATTTTTTTATAAATTCATCAAACATTTTTTTATATTTAATACTTATCAAGTATATCATTCCTTTCCTGTTTGAATAATCTAGGTTAGTTCATATCAGTAGATTTCTTTTAATTCATAAGTATTGTTATTGAAGAATACTGTCTTATTTTTGATATTTATCGTTTCCGTCATATTACTATATTAGTATTCAAATATTTTATTATATTTTTTTCTTAATTCTTTTTTTATTCATTTAGACCTCTATATCCTACTTAATTAATCCACCACTACATCTTAATTCATATATTTTAATACCGTTTTTATAAATTATCTCTATACCATTAAAATAATTTATATCTCCTTGTACTTCAAATGTATACTTATATTCTCCATTAATAAATTCTTTAGGTCCTCTTACAGGAATTATAGTATCATCTTCTCCAACTTTCATAAGAGCAGGCCTTAATGCATTATCCATAGCTTCTTCCCCTAAGGTTTCATCTAAAGTTACACCGTAGTAATTCATAGCCCAGTAGATTTTGTTATCTACATAAATTACTTCTTCTCCAATAAAGTTTGTCCCACCAAAATAAGTATCATGGTAAATCATATTATTTTTTTTATATTCATAATCTTTTGAATTTAATCTTGAACTATTTATTCTTGGTGCATTTTCATTAGCATATGTTTGCTTTTTTGC
>CADBSQ010000019.1 GCA_902797415.1 uncultured Erysipelotrichaceae bacterium
GCCATACCACTTACATAAAATAACTCCTCTGGCGCTCTTTGCACGGTGAAGTCTCGCGGCAACAAAAAGCCAGAGGAAACTGACTTTTCAATATTTTTTTGAGAAACGTAATATCTAAGATGCTTTGGTAACCCTTCCATCGGCTCTAGAAGCAAACCGATGGAAGTGTTTTTAGTATTGAGAAAATATCACAATGTTTTCTAAACATTAACGAGAACTTAATACCTTAATTCCCATTGATAAAAAAATCGGTAACTTTTAACTTTACTGAACGCAGTTTTTTTGTTGTATTTTTTAAAAAAATAGTTTATAATTTTTATAGAATAGGTGAGTTTATGAAAACAGAAAAGAAAAAAAGAAAAATTAAAGGTTTCACACTAGTGGAAATAATGGTGGTTTTATTAATCATAAGTATTATAGGTATTATTGCTATACCAAATATTAATAATATGAGGGATAACGCAAAACAAGAAGCTTACAATAAAAAAATAAAGATGATTAATATAGCTGCAGAAAACTACGTGCTCGATAATAAAAACAAAATAGTAAAAGCATGTAAATCAGGAGCCAATTCACGTTGTTATACATGTGGAGCAGACTGTTATAATGTTCAGGTTGGAATATCTGATTTAATTAACAATGGCGGACTAAAGCCTGATACAAATAATGATAATTGTCAGATTACTAATCCTTTTGGTGGATGTATGTATTCATGGAATGTTAATGTTCGATTTTCTAATAAAAAACAAACTAAGGTTATTTCCCAAAATATAGTTACATCTAAACCAAAAAATATGAAAGTAATAGATTATATTAAATATTTAGCTAAAACTGATAATCCGCATCCTGATCGTACGGTTGTTATAGATAATGGTTCAAGCGACAGAACTTGTACCAATACGCTTGCATATGATGGAACTGGCGATAACAATTTAAGATATATTGGCGGAAATCCATGCAATTATGTAGTCTTTAACAACGAACTTTGGAGAATTGTTGGCGCAATGAATAATATCGAAGATGGTTCTGGAAACAAACAGACTAGAGCAAAACTAGTTAGAAATGAATTTTTGGATAGCTATCAATATGATCCACAAATATCAGGGGCTAGAGAAAGAGTAAACGACTGGACAATAAGTTATTTAAAAGAGGAACTAAACGGGGATTATTTAAATTATAATTTAACTGAAGATACTAAGTGGCGAGCTGTAACTGGATGGAACAACGTTCCAGAAGGTATGGAAGGATTTCGATACTTTGATCATACTAAGGCGTTAAAGAAAGAGGCGCAGGATATGATAGATGATGTCAAATGGCATTTAGGCGCTATTACAATCTCGGATGACTTAAACGTAGAAAAAGCATATGCTATGGAAAGAGGAACTAATGTGTGGGGTGCTTCTGAAGGGCAGACTTGCGCTGATGAGGCATGCCCAAGGGCTACCGAGTGGATTGGCAAAGTTGGTTTGCCATACATATCTGATCAAAAATATGCTACTAATGGACAATACAGAAGATCAGATTGTTTAAAAGGTAATTGGAGGGGAAATAGTGGTGCTTGTGGACCTACTTACAACTATCTTTTAAGAAGTGGATGGTCAATAACCCCAACACTCACAAGTAAAGATGCAATAGTAACCTATGTTTACACCATTAATTATGATGTAAAAACAAATCAAAATGTGTATCCTTCAGTTTACCTAAACCCGAATATTAAAATCGCATCTGGAAATGGTTCTGAAACCGATCCATATATTTTAAAATAATAAAAAACAAATGAAATCCATTTGTTTTTTTAATTCATTTCTTTATAAACATTTTGATCAAAGTTGTGCTCCTTTGAATCATTTAATAGTAGTGTATTTGTATCAATCATATAAAATTTATGGGCTATTTCATTTGTAACTAAGTCCTTATTATCTACTATAGGGTCATCCCAGGTTAAGTCTATATGAACCCATTTATTATTAATATAAACACCATTCCATACATGCTTGTTTGATGCAACCCTATAATTTGGAACTTTTAGCTTAGTTAAAATAATTGCTAAAGTATCAGCATAACCTGAACACTTAGACTTATTATCATTAAATAATTTATATGCGTTACCATACTGTTCTAACCCATCAATATCATATTCGGTTCTTTCAATTATCTTATCATGTATCTGTAAAACTTTTTGATCAAGTGGAAGATTATTTACTTCGTTTAGTAGTTCATTAATTTTCTTATTAACATATCGTATTTGTTTTTCTGAATACATTTTAGTAACTTTAACATCTACCTCACCAAAAGAATCCGTAACAACTTTTAAATTTACAAAATTATTATATGGATGAACAAAATTACCAATGTTGGTAATAATATCTTGATTATGACTTATTGAATCGACATCATCAGTACAAGATGGATAATCCTCTGGACAATAAAAAGTAAATTCCTCGTAACCATTGTCAAATATCGTATAAAAAATGTTCATTATATCTTGTCTGTTTTTGGGAATAAAATTATCTGTTTTTTGAACGTATAGATAATCCTTATCCAAGGCATATTCATTTTTGGCAGGGACGAGCACTTTAGGAGTCATATTAAAGACTCTTGCAGTAATATTTGTTACTTCCTTAAAATGAGTAATGGTTATAAAAACTACGGCCATCAGGAAAAGAATTACATAATAATCAGATTTTTTCATATATACTCTCCAACTATAGTATATCATAAACCAAAAAAAAAGTCTGCTAAAATTAAGCAGCTAAATCTTTTACATTTTTATTTAAACGAGCTTTCTCTCTAGCGGCAGTATTTTTCTTCATTAATCCCTTACTAGCTGCTTTATCGATTGATTTAATAGCGAAAGCTAAAGCTTCTTTTGCAGCCTCTACATCTTTATCTGCAACTAATTTATCAGTATTTTTTATTGCGTTTTTAACTGTTTTCATATAAAAATTGTTTTTTATTGTTTTTTCCTTATCTGTTTTTACACTTTTTTTAGAACTTTTAATAATTGGCATGCTGTTCACCTCTTTTCACGTCACAGGTATTTTATCAAAAAAAATAGTCGATTGCAAGATAATTTGATAAAAATCGACTTTAAAAAAAGATATTATTAAAAAAAGGAGGTATATTTTGAGGTTTAAAGCAAAGAAAAAAAAGAAAAAAAGAATCTTAATATTCTACATAACAATTGGAATTATGTCTTATCTTATTACATACAATTATTTAAATATAACAAAAAGAATAGTTAAAAATAATGAAAAAGTCCTATATAAATTGGGTTTAAACGATTATAAAATACTGAATATAAAAACATCTAAAATAAAAAGTTTATTATATGAAGGATTAAACTATTCTTTAGAAGAACCGCGAGTTGCAAAAAGTATAAATGTAAATAGTGATCCCCAAATATATATTTATAACACCCATCAAAATGAAAACTATGACACCAAGTTATTTAATGCTTACAATATTTCTTACACAGTAGAAACTGCTAGTTACTTACTAAAAGATAATTTAAAAATCTATAATATTAATTCAGTTGTGGAAACTAAAAGTATATCTAGCTATCTAAATGCAAACAATTTATCATATAAAGACAGTTACAAAGCAAGTAGAATTTTTATAAAAGAAGCTATGGATACTTATCCTAATATAAAATACTTTGTAGATATACATAGGGACAGTGTAGCAAAAGAAAGAACAACCGCTACAATAGGAAATAAAACATATGCAAAAGTATTATTTGTTATAGGCGAAAACAATCCCAACTATTTAAAAAATTTAGAACTAGCAAATAAAATAAGCTCTAAAATAGATGATAATATAACAAACGGAATAATAAAAAAAAGTGGATCTAAAGTAAACGGGATATACAATCAAGATTTAAACGAAAATATTATCCTCATCGAAATAGGGGGAAAGGATAACACAATAGAAGAAGTTAACAATACAACAAAAGTACTTGCAAAAGCAATATATGAAAGTATAGGTGATAAAGATGAGTAAAAAGAAAAAGAATTTTCTTAATTATTTAATTATTTTTTTATTTATTATATATATGTTTTTATTTGTTGCATCCAAAAATGGGTATATAACCAATGAAAAAAGAAGCAATATATATTTTACAAACGAACAAATAGAAAAATTTGAAAAGGATATTGAAGAAGGTAAAGATGTTGATATAGAAACTTATGTTAAAGAAAAGAAAGATTATACAAATACTTTTTCAAATTTAGGATATAATGTTAGTAATGGGATAGTTTATATAGTAAATAATTCTTTAAAAGAAATTTTTTCCTTTGTTTTAAAACTTTTCACGTAATATTCCTTTATTTTTTAGATTTTTATGTTATACTAGATATATAAGGAGGTAATGGATGTTTAAGAATAAAAAAATAACTTTGATGGCTGTAATAGGTCTGATTCTTACACTAACTATAATTTGTTTTAGTTTTCGCATGGATAAAGATACATTAAAAGATCTTATAACGCCTATAAATAAGTCATATAAAATAGATAATTTAAGAAAACAAACAATGAGTATTGGTGGGATCAAAAAAGAAATAACTACACAAACATATCATAGCAATATAGGTTATAAAATAGATTTCGATGTAAATTTGTTTAAAGCAGATAGAACAAATGGGTTAGATAAATTTACATTTAATTCTGATGATGAAGTATATTTTACCATAGAAAAAACAACTAAAAATGATTTTGTTGAAAATACTTCTTCCCATAACTTAATATATAAAAGACTTGGTAATCTTCTTCTTAAAATAGAAATTTATTGTCCTGAAGATCCAGATTACAAAGATGGAGTATATAATATGATTTTATTTATGATAGAAACTATCGAAAATGAATAAAAATAACTAATTTCCCCATTATAACTTTGAGGGGGAATTTTTTTTGAGTAAGTATAAAGTTGATATAGCAGGTTTTGATGAATCGGAAATAATAACTCTTAAGAATGATGAAACTATTGGGTTATTTAAAGAATATAAAGAGGGTTCACTTATTGCTAAAGATAAAATAATTCAAGGCAATTTAAAACTAGTTCTTAGCTTAACCAATAAGTTTAGACATAAAAATATGGATCTAAATGATTTATTTCAAGCAGGGTGTATAGGACTTGTTAAAGCAGTAGATAACTTTGATTTAAGTTATAATGTTATGTTCTCAACTTATGCAGTACCACTTATTCTGGGGGAAATTAAGAGGGTAGTTAGACAAAATAATAGTAGTTTACATATATCAAGAAGTACAAGAGATTTGGCATATAAAATTTTAGGATTTAAAGAGGAGTATTTTAATTATTATGGTATAGAACCTACAAATGAAGAGATATCTAAAAACCTGGAGATAGATGAATACGAAATAGATTATGCACTAAAATCATTAGATAAACCATTAAGTATTTTTATGTCAAAGAATAACGATGATGATATTACTTTGGGAGATCAAATACCAGATTTAGAAGATTTGAAACAAGACAGAGATGCCCTTATAATGCTAAGAGACTCCCTAAAATATATTAAAGAAAATGAAAGAAGAATAATCACAGAAAGATATCTTTTAGGATTAACTCAAAGTGAAATAGCAGAAAACCTAAACGTATCTCAAGCTCAAGTATCAAGAATAGAAAAAAATGCATTAAAAACACTCAAAAAAATGATGAATTAAAATATACTTATAATAGGGTGATCATATGAAAATGAGTGATTTACAAAGCAAAGATATTATAAGCGTAAAAGACGGAAAAAAGATTGGTAGAATCAGTGATCTTATCGTCAATGATAAAGGTCAAATACTAAATATAGTTGTCGAACCATATAAATTCTTTAAAAGATATTCATTAAATTCTGATGTTTTAATCACATTTAATCAAATAATTAGATTTGGTGATGATGTTATACTTGTAGATTTACTAAATAAATAGTATAATTTACTTAGGCGGTTATAATGAATAAAAAAATATTTACTATTTCTGTTGTAACACTTTTATTGGATCAGATATCTAAATCAGTTATTGACCTATATATAAAGCTTGATGAAGTAATAAAGGTGTTTAAAGGTTTTTACTTGACTAATCTTGATAATACTGGTTGTGCTTTTTCTTTATTAGAGAATAAAAGCTATTTACTTGCTATTATTGGTGTAGTTATTATTTTTGCATTAATTAGTATTATAAAAGACTATAAAAGTAATAAATTAACAAACTTATCATTTGGTTTACTATTTGGAGGCATACTTGGTAATTTAAGTGATAGAGTATTTTTAGGTTATGTAAGAGACTTTATTGGTGTAGGCTCGTTTCCTGTGTTCAATTTTGCTGACATGTTTATATGTTTAGGTGTAGCTTGTTTAATATTGGAAACTTTTTTAGAGAGGAACAAAGATGATAGTAATAGCAGACAAAAAAGAAAGAATAGATAAATACTTAAAAGAAGAGACTGATTATTCTAGAAATGAAATAACAAAATTAATACTTGATAAAAAAATTCTAGTTAACGGTAAAAGTATTAATAAAAGCTATAAACTATCTATTAACGATGAAATCTATGTACCTGATTCAATCACTAAAGAAATCAAGTTAGAAAAAGAAGATATACCACTTGATATAGTTTATGAAGACGATGATATAATCGTAGTTAATAAACCTTCTGGTATGGTTGTACATCCTGGTAGTGGTAACAAAAATCATACTTTAGTTAATGCTATTTTACATCATACAGATAATCTCTCTAATATTGATGACAAAATTAGACCAGGTATAGTGCATAGAATTGACAAAGATACATCAGGCCTTTTAGTAATCGCTAAAAACGATAAAACACATAAAATACTTCAAGAAGGTTTTAAGAACAAAACTATTTCTAGGGAGTACATAGCTCTTTTAGTAGGCGTATATCCACATAATAAAGCTAAAATAAATGCTCCTATTGGTAGAAGTGAAAATAGAAAAACATTTAAAGTAACTGAAAAAAACAGTAAAAGTGCAGTAACTAATTTAGAAGTTTTAAAAAGATATAAAGATTACACTCTTGTAAAGTTAAAACTAGAAACTGGTAGAACTCATCAAATAAGGGTTCATATGAAATATATTGGTTATCCAATCTATAATGATCCAGTGTATTCAAAAAATGGTAATGAATTTGGTCAATTTCTTCATGCGAAAACTTTAGAATTTGATCATCCAATCACTGGCAAGCATTTATCCTTTACAAGTGATTTACCTAAAGAATTTAAAGACTTTTTAGATACTTTAGAGTAACTTTTTTGCCGATTTAGTACAGTGGTAGTACACGTGCATGGTAAGCATGAGAGGAAAGTTCAATTCTTTCAATCGGCACCATTATGATATAAAATGCTATTTTAGGCATTTTTTTGATATTTGGTTAGCTCCGTGTAGCAGCGATAAAACTTGACTAAACCTTAAAAATTTTATATCATAGACTTATGTTAAAAGAACTTAAGAGGTGTTTGAGATGAAATTATCAAA
>CADBSQ010000020.1 GCA_902797415.1 uncultured Erysipelotrichaceae bacterium
ATATCTTCAATTATCCACGCATTATAACGCAGTAAGATTTCTGTGTAATAACTTTCAAAATTGCCATGATTAGCTTCTAGTTCCGACATACTAAGTAAGACAGTTATAATATCTTCCATTTTTTTAAGTCTCTTTTTAGGTGTAGTTGCAACATAGCTTTCTTTCACTGTAATATAGGAATGAACTATCCTTTCTAAAAAATCAATGTTTTCAGGAAAGGTTTCAATTAAAAATTTAACAAAATATTTATCAAGTATTACTTTTGGTCCACAGCGAAAAAACAAATTTATATCATGACTTCTTCGTATCGCTTCCATCATAAAGTTTGGATCATTTTCATATTTTTCTTTATTATCAGTTATCTCACCAAGCAAATACTTATTAACTAGCATAATATCACCAACTTCAAAAAATAATCTAGCATTTTTTTATAAATAAATCAATAGAATAAATATTTTAAAGATATTATCTAAAAATTTAGTTTAAAAAATAGAGACTATTTGGTAAGACCAAATAGTCTCTTAATTATTTGGCTAATTTTTTTTATCTTCCTTTAGCCCTTCCTTTACACCTTTTGTTATTTCTTTTGCAACAACGCCAGCAGAAGGTGCCATTTTTTCAATTCCTTCTTGGGCAATAGGTCTCATTTGTTGTATTTGATAAGCTGTGATACTTCTTTGATTTGCTACTAAGAATCGTACTATACATCCAACTATAGTAATAAAAACTCCCGGAAAAATTAAAAGATCTCTTTTCATAGATGCTTCAAACCATCCATCAGCATCCATATCAGGAACTTTAATAACGAAAATACCAATAAGAATCATAGAAATTCCAATTAATATTGCTATTCTACCTCCCCATTTTACCTTTTTATTAGCTCTTTGATAGTTCTCTTCAGTTAAATATTCATTTTGTTCTTGCATAGCTTGCCTCCCCCTTTTAAAACTGTTTCAATTATACCATAAATCTTACGATAAGTATATAATTAAGTAACATTTTATCTTAATTTAAAATCAAGATACTAAAATTAAGATAGAAAGCAAACAAAAGCCATACAAGATAAGGCAAGTTTAAATATGCACTTGTTTTATTTACCTTGTAAAACATTTTAATCATTCTAACAACTAAAACAATCAGTAATATTAAATCAATTAATGCCAAGAAAAAATTGCCTAACCCAAAAAACAAAGGAGTCCAAAGTGTATTAACAAATAATTGTAAAAAATAAATCTTATAATATTCTTCTTCCTTAGTTTTAGTACTTACTAAGTACATGCTTACACCCATAAGTACAAATAAAATAAACCAAACTATTGGAAAAACAATCCCTGGTGGTGAAAGTAAAGGCTTATTTATCGTTTCATATATATCACTTGAATATACAAATATACTCGGTAAACTACCTATTATTAAGGTTATTAAAACATAAAAAATTAAACGCTTATAATTCATATTATCACCATTAAAACTTATGCTTTTAAAATTTATTTATTCATATAAAAAAATTTAAACAATATATTTTTATAGGTGATTAATATGTTTACATCTATTCTCATGTTATTAACAAAGATAAGTTTATTCACAGGTTCATACTCATTAAATGTGTTTAAAAAACCTCTTTCTCATGAAGAAGAGGAATTAATGATTAACAAAATGCTTAAGGGAGATAAGAATGCTAGAAATACTTTAATAGAACACAACTTAAGATTAGTTGCTCACATAGTTAAAAAATTTGACGTTAAAAACGACTTTACAGACGATTTAATAAGCATTGGCACAATTGGTCTAATAAAAGGAATAGACACCTACAAACCCGATAAAAACACCAAAATAACTACCTACGCAGCAAGATGCATCCAAAACGAAATACTAATGTACTTCCGTAGTAATAAAAAAAGAATTAACGACGTTAGTTTAAACGATATAATAGGACTAGACAAAGAAGGAAATGAAATAAGTCTAATAAATATGTTATCCACTAATGATAAGGACCTAACTGAAGAAATCCACACTAAAGATTTAATCGAAAAACTAGAAGAAAATCTAAAAGTACTCTCTAGAAGAGAAAAAAACATAATAATTAAAAGATATGGTCTTTATAATACAAAAAGTCTAACTCAAAAAGAAATAGCAAAGGAATTAAACATATCAAGAAGTTATGTATCTAGAATAGAAAAAAGAGCCTTATCAAAGGTTCTTAAAGAATTTTTAAAAAATTAATTTGAGTCTAAATTTCTCCAAAGCGTACCCAAGCTTGCCTAAAACTGCAAGCTTGGGAA
>CADBSQ010000021.1 GCA_902797415.1 uncultured Erysipelotrichaceae bacterium
ATAGTATCCTCTTCAGGGATTGCATAAATTGGTTTATTTTGTGAAAGCTTTAAAAGGTATTCCCTACTTTTATTAGTCCTCTCTTCATTTCTATTGGTATAATGACATAGAAGTGAATAGCCATTAAGCATATCAAAACCAGTGTTATCAACTAAACCTACTTCATTTTCATCATCAAGATTACAAGAATCTAAGTCCTTACCAAATATTATTGCACCAGCTGAACCACCATATACGATTCCATTTTCTTCTAAAAGATATGTTTTTATTTTTTCAAAAGCACCACTTATCTTTAATTCATTTAATAATTTATAAGTGTTACCCCCTCCAATATATAAACAAGCATAATCGGTTAGGTTTTTATCAAGAAGTTCTTCTGCACTAGTTATCATATCTATACCAGATTTTTCAATGTCAGATAGTTCTTCTTCCATAAATTCTAAACAACCATTGTAAGTTGAATCTGGCCATGCTAATGGGATATACAGTATTTTTTTACTATTATCAATTACTTCATTTAAGGTATTGCGAGCATTTTTTACTTGCTCTCCAACTCCGCCACCATTTAAAATCAATTTCATTTTATCACCTACTATTTATCTTTTAATAAATATTCCTCTAAAGTAAGAGTATTATTGTAAATATATGTTGCTGCTTCTTTACCAACATATCTAATATGCCAAGGTTCATAATTGTATCCCGTGATATGTTTTTTACCTTTTGGATATCTTAAAATAAAACCATATCTATGGAGATACTTATGAATTTCTAAAAATACATTTTCATTAGCGAATAAATCTTCTGGATCAATATTTATTTTATCATTTATAATTACAGCTAAGTCTATCGCAAGCCCAGTATGATGCTCACTAGCCTTTACAGGCGCTACATAGTTTTTTGTATAAGCATTACCATATTTTAAACTATAATTATTAAATATTTCTTGCTGTTCTAAAAAACTTCTATATGCAGTATCAATTCCCACAATAATATCTACAGTTTTTAAATAATCTTTTAATTTAAGATATGCGTCATATGTTTTTTCTTCAATTTTAATTGTGTTACCTAAAACATTTTTACAATTTATTAGTTTTGCATATTTATAATAAGAATCTTTTATTAAGTTTTCTTTATTAATAAGGACTAAATAATTCATAGTTTTTTTATCTACTACTTTTAACTATCGTATGCCTCTGGAAGAAGTTCTTCGATAGTATATTCTTTAATATTTCCATCTTTATCAACTACACATATTTTAAAGTTTTTATCAACATATTCATACATGAATTGCCTACAGTATCCGCATGGCATACACTCTTCAACTGGTTCTTTTCCTTTTTCTGCACCCACGATAGTGATTCTATCAAACTCCCTTTCTCCTTCGGAAAGTGCTTTTACAAAAGCCGTTCTCTCTGCACAAATAGACTGTATACCATCATTTTTAACATTGCAGCCTGTATAAATCTTTCCTTCTTTTGTTCTTAAAACAGCGCCGACTTGAAAATCGTTATCCTCTGGGCATGCATTAAATCGTGCTTTTTTTGCTAACTCGACATCTTGATTCATTACATTGATCCCTTACCTTGTTTTTTTCTATTCTCAATATATTGTTCTACTAAAGGTATTCTTGCTTTATCTTTATCTCTATCACTAGATTTTAAATAATTTAAATAATCATTAATATCTTGAAGATAAAAACCATCTAGTAGCTCCCTTTTTCCATTCATATCGTCAAGAACACATTCAACCTTATCACTTACAACATACCATATGCCGCCCATACCATTTTTTTCAGTTAAGTCATAATGTTCTCTTAACTCCTGTAATCCTTTTTCCGTAACAGCAATATCTAAATCACCAGCATTATCAAAGATTCCCCTAAGAACTAACGCTCCTGAAGAAAGAATAGTAAATTCATTACTATCAATCTTAATGCTTTTAGCTAGTTTTAGTAACTCCTCTTTATTCATTCTTTTTTCTTCCATAGTGTGCTCCCTTCTAGTAAGATTATAACACAAAAAAAAGAATAATTTTATTTAAATTATCCTTTTTTATTAATTATTAAATAAGATTTGGACTATTTTTAGCATTTTTATACTTCTCAAAAGCTTCATCCCATTTCCTATTGAAATCTTCCTCACTTAAATCATTAACATCATTTTCATTTAGCAAATCTATAAATTCACAACAGTGATCATACCCATCTCTTATAGTATCTAATATTAATTTTGTCCAAACAGGTGATTCCTTATAATAATCTGAATTCTTAATCGACTCTTCTAATTCATTTATACTGTCTAAAACGTTAAATTCTCTTAAAGTTAAATTTACAGTATCCCCAAAATCAATTATTACATATTTATATGTATTAGAATCTGTCGGTTGACCAATAGAGCCTGGATTTACAAATCTTTTTCCTTTATACTTTTCATCTAAAAAAACATGTGAATGACC
>CADBSQ010000022.1 GCA_902797415.1 uncultured Erysipelotrichaceae bacterium
ATCCGAGATGACTATACATATCGTATATAGTCATATAAAAGTTATTATTCATTAGGAAATCTCCTTTCTAATTCCTCTGTAGTAGCTTCTGATAATTCTAACGAAGTTTGTATTGTATTATATTCTCCATAACTACTTGGCATGTAGTGGTCCTCAATATCATGCCATATAATTGCACACACTTCATCGAAGTAATGTTTAGTATGCTTTAATATTCTTATTACTTCATAAAACTCTGGAAGCTCCCTATATTGCTCAATGGCTCTTAATCGTTCTTTGGACATATTGCAACGTTTAGCCAACTCCTTTAATGTTAAGTCTTGAATTTCGCGAACGCGACGTAGATTCATTCTCATCTAAATAAGCTCCTTTCCTAGTTATCGTAATTAGATAAGTCTTTGACTTTATTTAAATAAGGTATATTTAGTTGAAGGTATTCAACAACCTTATCCATTGGAAGAACATTACTTGGTAAAAAGTACTGTTCTTCTTCCAACTTTGAACGAAGATCTTTCATTAATTTCAAAGTTGTATTCTTACCAGTATTAGATAAAACACTAAAGTCATGACTTGAACACCATGGTTTAGAAATAATATCTAAGGTTTGCCTAGCAGATATTGTTTTCATAAGCATTCTCCTTTCTATAGATTTTGATATAGCTTGATAAATAAATCCAACATCAGAAACGATAATTTTTGGGTATTCTGATATGTTATTAAATTCATGCTATATAATTTATTACGAAAAAGTAACCTGTCTGAATTGCGAAAATGAGAAAAAAATCGAAAAAAATCAATTTTTTTGTATTTTTTTATAAAAAAATGCAAAAAAACACCAAAATGGCCAATGAGAGTACTGACTTATTCGTAATACATAGTAGAGACAAAAAAAGCTAGTGCTATTAATAACACTAACTTGCTTCAAGAATGGAGGCTATGATATGGCAATATATCAAGAAAAAGAAAAAAAGAAAATTACTAAGGATGGTAGAAGTTGGTATTTTAGAGTTCCATATGTAGATATAAGTGGAAAAAGAATTCAACATATGAGTGGGAAATATTTTACAAAGAAAGAAGCACAACAAGCTGAGAGAGAGTTTCTTGCTTCTATTAAGGATAAATCTGATAATACTAATATGAAATTTAAAGATTTATACTCGGCGTTCTATGAATACCAAAAAGACAAAGTAAAGGATACTACATTTAAAACATATTATGATAGAGTTCCTTTTTTGGAATGTCTAGATAATATAAAATTAGAAGATTTTAATATAAATCATTTTGAAATGTGGAGAAAAATAATAAATAGCAAAGACTTAGCTACTAGTTATAAAAACGATATTCTCAAGTTCTTAAAAGCAATTTTGAACTTTGGGACTAAGTATTATAATTTTAATTTTACTTCGGTATATAATAAAATGACTAATTTTAATAATCCGAATGAGATGCCTAAAGATATGGATTTCTATACCTATGATGAGTTTAAAAAACTTATTAGTTATGAAACGGATCTGAAATATATTTGTTTATTTGAAACTCTTTATTATTGTGGGTTAAGAAATGGTGAAATGAGAGGGCTTACTTGGGAAGACATAGATTTTTATAAGAAAACTATAAGAATTAACAAGCAAATTCCTACACGATACTCTAGTAAAAGTTGGAAATTTACAACTACGAAAACAAAAAGTAGTAGTAGAACTTTACTAATGTGTAATCGTTTATGTGAAGATTTATTAAAACTATATAATGATGTTTCTCAACACTCAAATTTTAAATCAACATGGTTTGTTTTTGGACAGGCTGATATACCAATAGTTGCAGATAATCCAAATGAGCGTCAAAAAATGTTATGTAAGAAATCTAATGTTAAAAAAATAAGAATTCATGACTTTAGACATAGTTGTGCATCTCTGTTGATTAATAATGGTGCAAATGTTACAATTGTAGCTAAGTATTTAGGCCACACTAAAGTTGAGGAAACATTGAATACTTATACACATATGTTTGAAAGTTCATTAAATTCTGTTGTAGATATAATTAACAAAATAGACAAAATGCAATCTTCTAATTCAACAGAAGTCATAGATACAATAGCTGATTTATGTAATAATGGAGTATCTATAAATGAGATACTAAATCAGCTAAAAAACATAAAAAATCAATAAAATAAGAGATGAATAAGAGGTATTCATCTCTTTTGGTTTATCTAAAAGCTCGCAAACCCTTTATTTTAAAGCAAAAAAGTGAGGCTGGTCTCTCGACTAGCCTCTTCAGGGGGTTTTGGTTGAATACACTCTCACATAAGGAACCGTAAGAGTGAAACACATAATGTATTATCATTATGCATATTAATC
>CADBSQ010000023.1 GCA_902797415.1 uncultured Erysipelotrichaceae bacterium
TACTGCCTCCATGTTTTCCTCATAATGATTAATGATATACATTAATGCATTAAAAATTAGATTTCTATCAATAACACAAGCTCTTTTAAATTCTCTTTTTTTTCTTTCTTGAAGTTGTTTTTCTATGTCTTCTTTTATTTCTCTTTTTCTTTGTAATTGTAAATCAATTGATATTTCTAAAAAATCTTTTAATATTTCATCTAATTCTTTATCTTCAATTGTTTCTAGCTTTTTTTGAGCTCTTTTTTGATATAAAAAATCTAAAAACATTTGAACATAATCCTTTTCATTATAAGTTTTATTTGAATTAAAGCCAGATGGTAAAAAAAGGCATTTGTCTTTTTTTTCTACTTTCTTATAATAGTCCATTAAAGACGTTTTCTGTTTCAACTTATCAAATTTATAATGTTGATAAATATGTATATTACTTATTTCAAGAGATATAGGTTCAATACGATAACCTGAAGTCCAACCATCTTCTGTTAAATAATATGGTATGCCCTCAAATGCAGTCATTAGTTTAGCTAGCACATTTCCAATTTGTTCAACGTCATATGTAGAATACTTTATTATTTTATTCTTTAAGTCTTTCTTTTCAGATTCTTTTTCATCTAGTCTTTTAACAATTGGTAAATTGCTTATTTGTTCGCTTATATCAGTTATATTCTCTCTTAGTGTTTTTAATAATTCTATATCTTCTATTTGTATTTGATACATGACTTTTCCTTCTTTCTATTATTGGGACTATATCCGTTCCTAACTTGAAGTATACACGAATACATGGTATAAGTAACATATATATTTTTTATGTTAAATATAAATTGGAGTGATATTATGAATATAAGTTTAGAACTTTATCGTATTTTTTATGTTGTTGCAAAGGAGGGAAGTGTATCAAAAGCAGCAGATGTTTTGTTTATATCTCAGCCAGCAATTACATATCAAATAAAAAGATTAGAAACACAATTAGGGGTTAATCTATTTACAAGAACCAAACATGGAATGGTTTTAACAGATGAAGGAAAAGTACTTTTTGGATATGTTAAAAATGGATTAGAGAATATAAGTAATGGTGAAAATGCACTATCTAATATTAAAAATCTTGATAGTGGAACCATCAGAATAGGTGCATCAATAACAATTTGTAGAAACATTTTAATGCCCTACTTAGAAGAATTCCACAAAAAATATCCTAATATAGATATAAAAATAAATAATAATGTTTCAGATAATCTGATGAAAGAACTAAGAAACGGTAATTTAGATATACTAGTTATGTTTTCTCCATCCAATGATACTAAGGATCTAGTGATAAAACCTATTACAGAAGTTCAAGATATATTTGTTGGAAATAAAGAGTATTATGACTTAACAAATGATACAAAGAATATAAAGGACTTAAAGTCATACCCTCTTATTCTTCCAGGAGTTACATCCAGTAGTAGAACACATCTAAATAATTTTTTAAAAGAAAATAATGTTAGTTTAATACCAAAATTAGAAGTTGTTAGTTATAGTTTAATCGTAGATTTAATAAAATCGGGTTTTGGTATAGGTTACGTAACAAGAGAATTTGTTAAGAATGAACTAGATAATAAATCACTTTATGAAATTAAAACTAAGGAGAAGGCAAAAAAAAGATCCATTGTGATGGTTACAATGGATAAAAAAGAACCAAATTATAGTGTTAAAAAATTAGTAGAAATGATTAATAAGTAAACTTTTTATTTATTGACTATTTTATATTCAAAGTTTTCATCATTTTCTATAATAAAGTCAAACTTACTTTCATGAATTAATACATTAGTTCTAAACTGACTTGTTCTTAATTCATCATATAACTCTGAAGAGTCCCTGTCTAGTTTTTTTGTTCTTTCCATTCTTCTTTTTATTTCGTTTTCTTTATTGCATTTTAAAAATATTGATAATGTCTTTTCATCTTTTTCTAAAAATACGGTCCCCACACCTTCAATAACTGTTAAAAAATAATCTGAATATAGCTTTCTAATGTTGTTTTTTTCTTTATACCTTCTCGGAAAATAAAAACAGTCTACTTCATGGTCAATATTATATAGAATCTCATAAATATTTTTTAGAAAGTATGATTCTTTGTTTGAAGAGGTATATCTATGTGAATACGTTTGACCATTTTCTTCCCATTTTATTAGTGAATTTTTTCTTAAGTTTATATCAACTAAAAAGTCATCTGTAGATAGTAGATTAACGTTTCCTAGTTTTTTTGCTTCCTTGGTAATCGATTTACTAAGGGTAGTTTTACCGCTTCCACCATTACCACAGATGTATATCTTATTTAAATTATTTTTTTGACAATAATCAATTATAAAATTTACTAACTTGTCTATTTTCATGTTTTAATCACTCATCTAATCCTATAATATTTTTAATTAAAAAATCAATAACATCACTATTATCTTCTTGAAGACTTGTTTTTTCCTCTTCTGTTATTTCTGTGAAATACTTATTTAATATTTTATGCATAGAAATACTGTTTAATGGATAACCTGGATTTATTATATCGGATGGTTTATCTATCATATAGAAATCTTCTTTACTCCATGAATATGTACCTACTTTATTGTTATTTATAATAGCAAGTCCATAAACCCATCTGCATGTAAGTTTTCCATTACTTCCATATTCTTTAACTAGTCCTGTATAGTGCTCTATCATTTCATCATCGTTTAGCCTTTTTCCATTTACTCTTCTAACAAACATCCCTGGTTGTTTTTCCGCTGGCACGCCATCTATATATAAATTATCATCCACTGCAAAGACTGGAATATCCATTATTTCTGAATATGCCTTGGCTTTTATAATCGCATTTTCAATTGCATCTTTTCCATTTTCTTCTACCTCAATATCTGTATCAATATCGTTTAAAGTAATAATTTCTATTCCGTTTTCATTTAAACCTTTTAAAAATCTTTTTGATTTAGATTCGTTGCTTGTTGCAAATAAAACTTTTATCATGTTAACCTCCCTAAATTAATTCTTATTAAAAAGTTTGTTTACCATTTTTTGATTTTTTTGAAGCATCATATCATATTGTTTATATAAGTATTGTACGCCATTTTCTAAACGAAAATAATGGATTACATAACATATTACAAATACTAATGCTATTAACATGATGACTAAAAATATGTAGTGTATACAACCTAAAGCAGTAAATAGTAAAAACATTACCATATAAAACATAGTTACAAATAAATGAATCAATCTTTCATGCTGAAAGAAACCAATCTTTATAAGATGATTTTTAATAACGTCTTCCTTTATTTTTTTATCACTTTCTAATAAATTGTCAATTTCATCAATGTAATCGTACAAATATTTTTTCATAAATTTCTCCCTTCTAATAAATGTTAATCTACTAATACGCAATCCTTTAAAAGAATGACATCTTTGCTCGTTTTGGCAATATCTTTTAATATTTTAGGATCATCATCTAGCATAATGATTATACTTCCGTCCCTCCTTAAATTTTTTAAATACTCTGTTTTTATTTTATAACTAGTATTTATATTGCTTGTTTCTCTTGATATGATAATTTTGTTTTCATTCTTTATAAATGGAACATACTTATTAAGCCAATCCAACTTTTGTTTAATACCCTTATCTGTTCTTGAAATTGACAGCACAAAAACATCAACATTATCCATTTTGGACACTTCCTCTATTTTTTTGATATTTGTAAGTAGAGGTCTTTTATTACTATAGTCTAAATCATTAACAACATAATCGACTATTACACCGTCCATATCTACAAATAATTTAATTTTTTTATTATCAAATTTTTTCAAATACTCTTTAAAATACATATCTTCTCCTTACCTAAATTAGTTTTTATGCTGAAAATATTTTTGGACTCTTTGTAAATATATACAAGAGAATATAAGAAAAAACATTAAAACAGATATAATTATTGGTAAAACACTTTCAATTTGGTAAGTTCTATATAATAAATATGTTATGCTGTAGCTTAACATTTGTCCAATAAACATATAAATATTAAACACTATATCATGTTCCCTACCATACTTTTTTAGTTCTGGAATTTTTATGGATTCAAAAAGATAACTACAGCTTTCTGAATCTATAATGACTGCTAGAGTATACATGCATATATAGTAAATTGCTATTGTAAAAGCA
>CADBSQ010000024.1 GCA_902797415.1 uncultured Erysipelotrichaceae bacterium
TAGTGGGGATGATTTACTAGAATAAAATAAAATGAGCAACCAAAACAAGTTGCTCATTTTTATTTTTTTTTAAGTTTATTAATATTATTTTCTTGAATATATTGCGTCTCTTAATTGCTGCATTTGCCTACCAAGAATAAGGTTTATTTCCAATTATTTGCATTTCTTAAGTCTTGTAGTAGTTTGTCTACATCTTCAATTATATATGTTGGTGTACGTGTGTATATTTTTTCAAGACCATTATTATATTTTCTATTAAGAGCTATGTATTTTCTTCTAATTTTTGGATAATATTGTGAAAGAAGAATACTTAGCTTAGTATTTGTTGGTGTATTTATTGGATTATTTGTTTGACCACCTTGTTGCTGATTATTGTTTGGATTAACGTTATTGTTGCCTACATTATTATTGTTTACGTTATTATTACTTCTCCTATTATTAGCAATGATTGTCCTAATGTCATTTCCTATATAATCGTTTCTGAATCCGTTCATGAAAGCATTATAAGGACCAGTTAATATTGGTAAATCGCTTATTCCCCATCCACCATATGAACCGAATGCTTCATTTAGATTGCCCTTTGAAGCGCAACGATTTAGGGCATAAATAAGTGACTCAGTAAAATTATATAATTCATTTAAAAACACATTTACATCTTGTGGATTATTTCTATTGTTCACTATACGTTTTAGATAGATAAAATATTGTTCAAATCTACTGCTATACATCAGTAAATTTTTAGATATTACACTATTATTAATAACTTCAGTTATAATTTTGTCTACGTTTACCATTATTAATTATTACTAACTACATTATTTAAGAGAATAGTTTTGACAGAAAACCTTTCTTTTTAGTCTTCACTAATCTCATTCCACAGTCATCAACTGTTTTCTCAATATTAGTTCCGTATCGTAGGTTGAAATCTTCTGCTAGCAGTTTAAATGCTTTTCCGTGTTTCATACGGATGTCTTGTTTTGTCTCTGCTAGATAATAGTGTATCATTTCGTGTACCAAAACATCTTTAAGCTTATCATCGGTATATTCATATGACTCACTTATTAAGATTTCTGGGTCATCTACATTATCATTTTCATCAAACCCACAAACAAATCTGCCTATTATTTTTTTGTCTTTGATTAAACTAAATCTAGGCAGCATAAGCTCTCCATTGAAAAACTTTTTATTATATTCTTCAAACAAGCACATAACATCGTATATGCTAGGTGTATAATAAGTATTTTTCATTTTATTAATAAATAGTTTATAAAGTCATAAAAAACCATATTACAAGACCTATTCCGACTAAAGTTCCTATTAGTCTTCCGATAATGTAACTAAGAAAACTCTTACCTGATTGGAATTCATAAAAAATTCCTGGTGCTACTTCGTGAATTACTTTCATTTTTCTTTGTGTTTTTAAATTGTTATTATTATTTTTTGTAAATGTACGAAAAAAAAATAAATTATCAAAACAATGAATGTTAAAAAATCATAATTTAGCTATTTATATAAAAATTTGATTATAATATAAATGGGAGGTCTTCTAGGTTTTTTTGGCGGTCTAGGTAATTTATTATTTAAAGTGTTATCTGGAGGAGTGGATGCAGCAATTAACTTGTTTAAACAAGCATTTAACGCATCTGTACAATATCATCAAGCTGGTATTGAGTTTGCTCGTGGAGTTGGTATGTCCTTTAAGCAAGCTCAAGCATATACTGATGTGCTTACACAAAGAGCAGAAACACTTGCGTACAGATATGGTCTATCAGCAAAAGCTGTTCAAGAATTGCAAGTAAATCTATCTCAAGCAACTGGTAAAGCAGTTATGCTTAATGATGTTGATGCTGAGAGATTTGCTAGAATCAATAAACTTGTTGGGTCTAATGTTACTGACCAATTTACTAGTGAGATAACAACACACTTAGGCGGTTCGATTAATACCGTAACTGGTGCTGTTTCTAAAGCATACGCAACTGCTGCAAAGAATGGATTGCATGCAGCACAATTTAGTGAAAAAGTTGCTAGAAACCTATCTATGGCAAATAAGCTTTCGTTTAGAGATGGTGTTAATGGAATCATCAGAATGACAGCATTATCTGAAAAGTTAGGCTTCA
>CADBSQ010000025.1 GCA_902797415.1 uncultured Erysipelotrichaceae bacterium
TATGATTGCTGCTAGCGTTATAAATATTGCTATTATTTTGTTTTTTTTATCTGTGTTCATTGTTGCCCTACTTTCTTATAATTTAATTTTAAAACAAGTAAGACTCTTTTTCAAGTGTAACAGTATCATACTATTTACTTTTTTTCTTTTTTTCAACTTTTATATAAAAGTAAAACGTAGTACCTTTGTTTTTAGATGAATTTACTCCATACTTAAACTTATGTTGTTCTAGGATATTTCTAACAATTGACAAGCCTAAACCTGTACCTATCTTATTACGTTTATGTTTCTTTTCATTCTTATAATATCTATCCCATATATGTTTTAATAATTCTTTATCGATTCCTTTTCCAGTATCAATTATTTCTACTCTGTAGGTAACTCTATTCTTTTTTACTTTAATTGTTACTTTTTGATCATCACCGGTATAATTAATTGCATTAGTAATTAAATTATAAACTACTTGGTTAATCTTGTTTTTATCAGCATAGACAACTGCTTTATCTGGTGAGTCTAAAATAAAATTGTATTTTTCTGTTAATTCAAGTATTTCGAACTTTGTTATGATTTCTTTTATCTCTTTGACTAAATCATAATTTTCAAAGTTTAAAGATTCTTTGTTTTCTAATTTAGAAAGAGTAAGTATGTCATTTACTAAAGTGTTTAACCTGTCTGTTTCATTAACAATTATATTCAAATGTTTATTTCGTTTTTCATCATCTTTATAACTGATATCACGTATCATTTCTGCATAGCCTTTAATTAAAGTTAAAGGTGTTTTTAAATCATGGCTGACATTTGCCATTAAGTCTTTTCTATAATCGTCAGTTTTTATCATCTCTTCTTTGGCATAATTTAACATTTCACCTAGTTCATTAACTTCACTAATATTACTTTTAGAAAAACTAAAATCTAAATTACCATTACCCATTTTACGAGCGTTTTCAGTTATTTCTCTTATAGGTTTTGTTATAGAATTAGATATAAAAATAGCGATTATAACTGCTAAAAATATAACAATAATTAACAAATATACTAACTGTCTTGTTAAAAGTACAGTGGTGCTATCAGCAGTTTCTAGTAAACTATTTATAAAAACATAATCTCCATTTTCCAGTCTTAATCCATAAAGAAAAGTTTTATAGTGTAAAAGAGGATTAGTCACTGTATAAAAAGAACTTTTCTTTTTAGAACTTATCATCTTATTTAATACTTTTTCAACAGTTTTGTCCTTTGAAAGAAGAACACACCCTTTCATATTTTCATTAAAATATAAGGCTTCATTTTCATTGGTAACATATAATGAACAAACATCACTATTAGTAGTATTTGCTTCTAGAAAGTTTTCAATGTTATTGCTAGATTCTAGTTTATAAGCAAGGTATTGTACTTCTCTTATTTTATATTTTTCATAGTATAGGTTTAAGAAAGTAATTTGACAAAAATATAATAATCCTAGTATAAAGGTACTAAATATTATTAGTGTAATTACCGTTCTAAACATAAAAGAGTACGATTTATTCTTTATATTCAAATTTATAACCTACTCCTCTAAGTGTTATGATGTTTTTCTTATATTTACCTAGTTTACGTCTGAGTGTTTTGATATGTGTATCTACTGTTCTGTCATCACCATAAAAATCGTATCCCCATACGCTGTTTAGAAGTGTTTCTCTTGAGATAGCAATATTTTTGTTTTCTATTAAGTAAAGAAGTAACTCGTATTCTTTTAGTGTTAGATTTATTTTTTTATCGTTTATGGTTACTTCTCTTGCAAGTTTATCTATTTTTAGTTTGTCTATTGTTAGTGTTTCTTCATTTGTATTGTTTCTTTTAAGTATAGCTTTAACTCTAGCGATTAGTTCTCTGGGACTAAATGGTTTAGTTACATAATCATCTATTCCTAGTTCAAAACCTAGTAGTTTGTCGTATTCTTCTGCTCTTGCTGATAGCATTAATACTGGTATTTTTTTTGTTTTATATATTTCCTTAATAGCACTGTAACCATCTAATTTAGGCATCATTATATCCATAATTATTAGATCATAATTATTTTTTTTGCATTTATCTATGGCTTTTTCTCCGTTTTCTGCTTCATCAGTGATAAACCCAGCATTCTCTGCATATTCTTTAATAACGCCTCTTATTAATTCTTCATCATCAACTATTAATATGTGCATTAAACATCACCCATTTAATATTATAACATTTTTGTGAAATATCAATGAAAAATTTGCATTTTTTTTAATAATGAGGTATATTAGCAAAACGAGGTGAAAATATGAAAAAATTTATGACAATAATAAGATACGCTAATCTTACTGAGGAAGCTGCTCAACAATTAATTACACCGGAAAATGTATATGAAATAATACATAAAAAAGATAAAACCATAATTCAGAAACTGCCACTAATAAGAAGTCCATATCTTAGAAAACTTAGTAATTCTTTATTAGCAAATTGTGTTGTAGATGTATATGATATAGATCCTTCAATATTAAATAACTTAAGTTTAACTCCTTTTATTGAGGAGATAGATGCAGATGAAATCATAAGAAATAATTCTAATAAACAGGAACAAGAACAGAAAGATATTTATAGTTTTTTTGAGTTTGTTCCATATAATAGTGTTAATGA
>CADBSQ010000026.1 GCA_902797415.1 uncultured Erysipelotrichaceae bacterium
CAGCACAAACATATGACCTAACTTTCTTTATTGATTCAAATAATTTTGAAACATCTCAAGGAGACTATCTAACAATAGGCATTCAAGGCGTAAGTGAGATGGGCATGGTTACTGGACCAAACACACCTTCAATAATTGGTGACTTTGCAAGTGGTGCTGAAAAGGATTATACAGATTCAACCACTTATGGATCAAATTATTCTGTAAAATTTGTAGAAGATCAAAGGATTGAGCCAGAAGAATCGCACAAATACTTTGTTGAAATTAATTTCCATGATAAAAACGAATCTTCTAATGCTAATGCTAATAAATCATTCACTGGTCATATAGACATTAGTGATACTAAAAACGTTAACTAAAAAATAAAAAAATTACACAAATTGTGTAATTTTTTTATTTTTTTAAAAAAAGAATTGAAAAATATTACATCATCTGATAAACTATATATAGTAAAGGAGATAGTAAATATGAAAAAGAATGAGACTAGAAGAGAAGATAACCAGACAGCAAATACGGTAATGCTTACTGTTATTGGTGTTGCTACACTTTTAATTGCATTAATTGGTGCGACGTTTGCATACTTTTCAGCAACTGTATCAAACAACTCTAATGAGTCAGTAAACATTACAACTGCAGCTCCAGTTGCACTAGTTTATAGTGGTTCGACTTTGGCTTTAACTAACGCACTACCTGGTAATACTAATACTAATACATTTACTGTTTTAAATCCAAGTGCAAGTCCTTCAGCGCAAACATACGATCTTAAATTTTATATCGATTCCAACACTTTTGCAACTTCAACAGGTGACAATTTATTAATCACAATTACTGGCGCAACAGATGGTTCAAATAATCCTAGCATAGGAGGCGACTTTGCATCAGGAGCCAAAGACTATACTGATGGAACTACTTATAATAGTTCTTACACTAATACGTTTGTAAATGATCAAAGAATAGCTGTTGGTGAACAACATACTTATACTGCTGTAATCAACTTTGCTGATACTGACGTAGAAGATAACACAAACCAAAACAAAACTTTTACTAGTCATATTAATGTAGAAGACGCAAAAACAGTAAACTAGTCAATAGTTTGCTTTTTTTTTAATAATCTGTTATAATACCCTTGTAATTTGCAAGGATTATATTCTAAGTAATTTATAATTAGTATTCTATAGAGATTGTTATATTGGTGGAATTAACAAAGTACATTATAAATGAATTTCAAATATATGAGCAAAACGTAAAAGGGCGTTAACCTTAAATAAAGTGCTAGATAATTCTGGAATTAGGGTGGTACCGCGGAATATTTTTCGTCCCTCTGTTTCTGGAATTTTTTTAATAGGAGGAAAGTTATGGAAAAAGATATTAGCAAAATTAAGGAAAGTGTAACTAAAGAAGTTGCAAAAACTAAGACTATTTTAGATTTAAACAATATTAAAACTTCTTATCTAGGAAAAAAGGGTAGTGTAACAAAACTGTATGAAAAATTAAAAGAAGCTTCTGCTAAAGAGAAAAAATCTCTTGGAAAAGACATTAATGATGTAAAAACATTCATAAATGAACTTTTAAAAACAAAAGCACAAGAAATTAATAATTCTCTACTTGAAGAAAGACTAAAAAGGGAAGCGATTGATGTCACACTACCTGGTTTAACAATTAATAATGGTTCACCCAATATTTTAGAGGCTTTAATAGAGAACTTAGAAGAACTTTTTATTTCAATGGGATATGATGTTGTAGAAGGTCCAGAAATAGAAAAAGATTTATATAACTTTGAGTTATTAAATTTACCTATTGGACATCCTGCAAGAGTTGCACAAGACACATTTTACACTAAGGGAGAAGAACTATTATTAAGAAGTCAAACCTCTCCAGTACAAATTAGAACTATGCTTGCTAATAAGGATAAAACTCCAATAAGAATTATATGCCCAGGTAAAGTTTATAGAAGAGATGATGATGATGCAACTCATTCTCATGAGTTTACCCAAATGGAAGGTTTACTTGTTGATAAAAGAATAACAATGGCTGACTTAAAAGGTACATTTGATTTAATAACTCATCATCTTTTTGGAAATGATGTTAAAACTAGATTTAGAAGTTCATTTTATCCATTTACTGAACCAAGCGTAGAGTTAGACATAAGTTGTTTTAATTGTAAACAAAAAGGCTGCCATATTTGTAAACAAACTGGATGGATTACAATAGGTGGTGCCGGAATGGTTCATCCAAATGTTTTAAGAAATTGTGGCTATGATCCTGAGGAAATGTCTGGATTCGCTTTTGGTTTTGGTGTAGAAAGACTAGCTATGTTAAAATATGAAATTGAGGATATAAGAACATTTTATACAAATGATTTACGAATAGATGTTGACAGGAGGGACATGTAATGGCAAAAATAAGTACCAATTGGCTAAATGATTATATAGATATTAGTGATGAGGATTTGACGCTTCTAGCTACTAAGATAACCAATGCAGGTGTAAATATTGAAACAATTGAAAAATACAACGATGAAAACCTAGTTGTTGGTCAAGTAATAGATGTTAAAAAACATCCAAATTCAGATCATTTAAATCTTTGTAGTGTTGATGTTGGTGAAGGTGAAATATTAAAGATTGTTTGTGGTGCTCCTAACGTTGAAAAAAATATGAAGGCAATAGTCTCAAAGGTCGGGTGTATTCTTCCTAATGGTGTAGAAATTAGAAAAAGCACCATAAGAGGTGAAGAATCTGAGGGTATGCTTTGTGCATTAATGGAATTAAATCTTGAGGAAGATACAGAAGAAAACTACAAAAAGGGTATATATAAATTACCGGATAATGCTTTAGTGGGAGCAAATCCTTATATATACTTAGGTTTGGATGATACAGTTTACAATCTTGACTTAAATCCAAATAGGGTAGCTGATTGTACAAATCATATTGGTTTTTCATATGAAACTGCTGCTGTTCTTAACAAAAAAGTTGAACTTCCAGAGACTAAATCACATGAACTTGATAGAAGTGTAGCAAATGAATTAAGTTTAGATGTTATAACAAATGATTGCCCTATGTATTTAGCAAGGAAAGTTGTAAACGTTGAGATTAAACCAAGTCCAAAGTTTATTAAAGAAAGGTTAGAAGCAGTAGGTATTAGATCTATAAACAATGTTGTGGATATAAGCAACTATATAATGCTTGAGTATGGACAACCACTTCATTTCTTTGACGCAGATAAGCTTGGAGATAGTATTATAGTTAGAAATGCTCAGAAGGGTGAAACTACAGTTACTTTAGACGGCGAAAAGTACGAGTTGGATGAAAATGATATAGTTGTTGCTAATAAAACTGATATATGTGCAATTGCGGGTATTATGGGTTGTGCAAACACAATGGTCGATGAAAATACTAAGGATATTATTATTGAATCAGCAATTTTTGAACCATTAAAAATAAGAACTACTTCAAAAAAAGTTGGTATAAGAACCGAATCATCAACTAGATTTGAATATGGACTAAATTATGAATACACACATCTTGCTATTGACAGAGCTTGCTACCTATTAGAAAAGTATGCCAAAGCAGAGGTTTTAAGTGGATTAGTAAGCTTTGATTCTATTGAAAGAAAAGAAAAAGAAGCAACAGTAACACTAGAAAATATTAATTCATTATTTGATTTAGAAATGACAGTAGATGATGTAAAAGATTCTTTAAACAGATTAGATTTTGGTTATGATGAACACGACGGAACATTTGATGTTATAATTCCTAATAGAAGGGGAGACGTCTCAATTAAAGAAGATTTAATTGAAGAAATTGGTAGACTTTATGGATATGAAAAAATTAAAAGTAAACTACCAAACCTCCCAATCAGAAAAGGGCAATACAAGGGAACCATTTCTCTTAGAAAATCAATAAGCAAAAGACTAAGAAGTCTAGGATTAAATGAAACTAGAACTTATACACTTATAAGTGAAGAAATGGATAAACAATTTCACTATGACAGAAAAGAAAGTATTAAGTTATTAAAACCAATGAGTAGTGCTAAAAGTATTATTCGTCAAACTTTAATTCCATCTTTATTAAGTGTATATGAATACAATGTCAATAGAGGCATGAAAGATATAAATATTTATGAAATATCAAATATTTATTATGACACTGACAAAGAAGAAACCAAAGTAGCCATTCTTCTTAGTGGAAGCTACATAGAAAATAAATGGCAAAATCTTAATATAGAAAGTTCATTTTATGTTTTAAAAGGCATAATAGATAATTTATTAAACTATTTAGGATATTCTTCAAGAGTAACATACGAAAAAGCTGAAGACATCGGTGATATGCATAAAGCAGCGACTGCGTACATTAAAATCGATAATTCCATCGTTGGATTCTTAGGAAAAGTTAGTCCTTTAATTACAAAAGATAATATATTCGTTGCTGAAATATCTTTAAACAAGTTAATTGAAAAGAAAGTTAGACCTTATAAGTATAAAGAAATAAACAAGTATCCACAGATAACAAAGGATGTATCATTTGTTATAAGTAATGATCTAACTTCGTTTGATATTGAAAAAGAGATTAGAAGAAGTGGCGGAAAACTCTTAACTGATGTCATGCCATTTGATGTGTATGAAGATAAATCTCTTAAAGATTCAAAGTCAATTACATACAAATTAACTTTTGAAGATACTACAAAAACTTTGACTAGTGAAGAAGTTAATGAACTGTTCATGAAGATTATTGATGAGGTATCTAAAAAGCTAAATATTCATATTAGAGAATAATTTTTAAAAAAAACTTGCAATTATGCAAGTTTTTTTGTATAATTAACTTGCACTTGCGGATGTAGTTTAATGGTAGAGCTTCAGC
>CADBSQ010000027.1 GCA_902797415.1 uncultured Erysipelotrichaceae bacterium
GTGCTTCTATTTTTGTCATTTAATTTAAATTTGTTCGTTAAAGATGAACTTCTACTTGCAATTAAACCAACATTTACTCTGTCGAATTCTATTTCGACCCCTTAAGCACTGCAATTATACCATTTTTTTTATTAAATTTCTACAGTTTATTTAAAATTAGTGCTATTGTGGTATAATATTTAAAAAGGAGAATAACAAATGAGTGTTCAAAATGAAAAAACATTAGACGCATACCAAAAAGTTGCAAAAAACTATTTAGATAGTATTAAAACAGATGATCCTACTGATAAAGTAAGTAAAAAATTAAAAGACCTTATTAATAATTCTTTTAAACAAGTTCCTATAGGAAGTAAAGTGTTAGAAGTAGGTTCAGCTGATGGTGAAACAGCAAAATACATAAAAAGTCTAGGCTATAATGTCACTGCAAGTGATGTAGCACAAGACTTTTTAAAAGCTATTAAAGAAAATGGATTAGATCCATTGAAATTTAACATTTTAGTAGATGAATTTAAAGATAAATATTACGTTATTCTTTGTTGGAAAGTTTTTGTTCACTTTACAAATGAAGATGCACTAAACGCATTACAAAAAAGTTACGATGCTTTAGAGGAAAATGGTTTGTTTATATTCAATGCAATAAACCGTGAATGTAAAAAAGTTGATAGTGAATGGGCAGACTTTCCTGGATCATACAGTGTAGGAGAAAATCGTTATTTCAATTATTACACAAAAGAAGACATGGATAAAATAATTTCAAACACAAAATTTGAAATAATAAATTTTCAGAGTAACACAACATCAAGTGGAGTGAAATGGTTAATATACGTTTTAAAGAAATGAACTATTCAAACCTAAAATCTTAAACTTTTAGTTTTAGTTCTATCTATTTCAAAGTCATTTAACAAAATAGATGGATTATGCTCTTTTCCTGTCAAATAAAGTATACCTTTATCAATTAATGGACTAAGTTTTTGTTTGATTTCTTTACACTTTAAACTTTGACCAGTTTGTCTATTATAAAAATCTTTAAAATTTTTTAGGTTTTTCTCGGATCTAATTGACAAATAAAACAAAAGGTTTTGATAATCAATACTGTCTAAATCATAACTAATACTTTCTGTGATAATGTTCATAACATATTCCTTTTGAACTTCAGTATAAACCGCATCAAGCATCATATTTAAAAACATACTTAAGTTTTTAGTTTTACCAGTTAAAGAAATTTTTCTATCATAACCCGTTTTATTTAAAGCAATACCTCTATTAAATATAATATATGGATATATTTCTTTATTGAGAAGATACCATATAGATAAAGTTCTACTAGTTCTCCCATTAACGTCTATAAATGGATGAATATAAACAAAAAAATAATGCATTATTTGACTTTTTATGTACTCATCAATTCTACTATCAACATTAAAACTATTTAAGAAATTAAAGTACATATCCATCCATTTTTCTATCTTAGATGGTTCAATACCTTTATCATGGGATGCATCTAATCTACCATTTTTAAGAATATAAACATCTTCTCTTCGATAAAACTCTCCCATTTTATCTTGGTCTTCCCTTTCTAATAAATCTTTACTAATTATTAAGTATAATTGTTTTAAAGTTGTTTCATTTATTTGGGGTTCATCTAATATAAAGTTATAAGCATTATAAAGGTTTATAATTCTTTTTCTAGTTGCTTCATTTTTTATTGATTCAATATTGTTGATAGCGGTTCTAATTACGCTTAAATCATCTTTTATACCTTCTATTTCATTGTTTGCTTGTAGTTCGTGACTAAGTAATACTTTCTTAGCAAAACTTCTCTTATTTAAGTGTTTTTCTTCATCTATCAATGACTCTAAGTCTTTTTCTTTTTGAATAAGATTATCATCTTTAATATAGTAGAAATGTTCACCTTTAGTATTTTTTAAGTCTAATTGTATGATTTCCAAAACTTATTTCCCCCTTTAAAGCACATATATCATATCAAAAAAAAGAAAGAAGTCAATATCTTAAACTTCTTTCTAGATCTCTTTCTTTAATTGTTTTTCGTTTATCATATAGTTTTTTACCCCTTGCTAAAGCAATTTCTATTTTTACTTTACCACCTTTAAAATAAGCTCGTGTTGGTACAATAGATATACCCTTTTCTCTTAAAGCTTCACCTAGTTTTCTAATTTCACTTTTGTGCATCAAAAGTTTTCTATCACGAGTTTCTTCATGATTATAAATAGTACCATTTTTATACTTAGCGATAAACATATTTACTAAATATAATTCATTGTCTTTGATAGTTACATAAGCATCATTAAAATTAGCAGAACCTTCCCTTATGGATTTAATCTCTGTTCCTTTTAAAACAATACCACATTCATAGGTTTTATCTATATAATAATTAAATCTTGCTTTTCGGTTGTTAATCTCTACTGTTTTCATATATATCACCTTTTTATCTATATTATATAATAATTAATTTTTGTGTCAATAACAATTGTATCTAACCACTAAAGATGATATAATTTAAGAGAGCCTAAAAACTCTCGTCATAAGAAAGTTTAGAGGTGTTTTATTTTATGACAAAATATGTATTTGTAACTGGAGGGGTAGTATCTGGTCTTGGTAAAGGTATTACTGCATCTTCCATTGCACTTTTACTAAAATCTAGGGGATATAAGGTTTTTATGCAAAAGTTTGATCCTTATTTTAATGTTGATCCTGGAACAATGAATCCAATTCAACATGGTGAGGTTTATGTTACATATGATGGTTGTGAAACCGACTTAGATTTAGGTCACTATGAAAGATTCATAGATGAGGAACTAAATTATAGTTCCAACATTACTAGTGGTAAGATTTATAGTAGTGTAATTGAAAAAGAACGTAGAGGTGAATATCTAGGTTCTACTGTTCAAATGGTACCACATATAACCAATGAAATTAAGAACAAAGTATTTGAAGCAGGTATGTCTAGTGGTGCAGACATTATAATCACTGAAATTGGAGGAACTGTTGGTGATATAGAAAGTCGCCCTTTCATGGAATCTTTAAGACAGATTCAGTATGAGCTTGGAAAAGAAAATACTTTCTTTTGTCACTGTACTTTAATTCCTCATCTGTTCGGTTCGGGAGAGCTTAAGACAAAGCCAACACAAAATAGCGTTAGGGATTTAAGAAATATGGGTATTAGTGCAGATGCTCTTGTATGTAGAGTACCATATGAAACCGATGATAAGTTAAAAACAAAATTAGCACTATTCTGCTCTGTACCTAAAACAAACATTATTGATTCAGTTGATGTTAACAATATTTATCAAATTCCAATTAATTATTATAACCAAGGTATTGATGAAATAATACTAAATCAATTTGGATTACCTACTAAGAAGGCAGATTTAAAGTATTGGAGAGAATTAATTGAAACAGTTGATAACCTTAAGGGCGAAGTTAATATCGCTTTAGTTGGTAAATATGTAGAGTTACATGATGCTTATTTATCAGTTAATGAGGCTTTAACACACGCTGGTTATGTTTATAATAAAAAAGTTAATATTAACTGGATAGATTCAGAATCTCTAGAAAAAGAAAACATTGATTTAAAAGATGTATTTAAAGGCATGAACGGAATATTAGTTCCTGGTGGGTTTGGTTCTCGTGGTATTGAGGGAAAAATAAAAGCTGTCGAATACGCACGTGTTAATAATGTCCCATTCTTAGGAATATGTCTTGGTATGCAAGTTGCTTGTATTGAATTTGCAAGAAATGTCTGTAAGATAGAAGATGCAAATTCAACAGAATTTGATACACTTACTAAAAATCCTATTATTGATTTAATGGCAGACCAAAAAACCATAATTAACAAAGGTGGAACGTTAAGATTAGGTAATTATGAGTGTGTTATTGAAAAAGGCACATTAGCATATAAAGATTATAAACAAACAAGCATTTTAGAAAGACATAGACATAGATATGAATTTAATAATAATTATAAAGAAATATTTGAAGAAAATGGTATGGTTTTCTCTGGAATGAATCCCGTTGCAAACCTTGTTGAAATAATCGAACTTCCAAATCATAAGCATTTCATTGCAAGTCAATTTCATCCAGAGTTTAAGTCTCGTCCAACACACGCACATCCATTATTTATGTCATTTATAAAAGCTAGCATTTCTAATAAATAAAACACGGCCGTAAACCGTGTTTTTAATATCATATTTATTTAGCATTTGCTCTATTACATTATCCATTGTGTTTTCTCCTCATATATTTTGCAAGTATTGTTACATTTCTTGAATGGTAGAGTTTACTTAATTTTTCTACTTTTTCCACA
>CADBSQ010000028.1 GCA_902797415.1 uncultured Erysipelotrichaceae bacterium
AGGTGATAATATGACTAAAGAAGAAAAAGAACAAAGAAAACTAGAAAAGAAATTAAAAAAGCAAATGAAATTAAATAGATTTTTAACTGATGTTAATGATTTATTAGGAGAAACTAATACCAAAAAAACTACATATGATTTTTGGAAACAAGAGGAAGATAAAGTAGAAGGATATGAACCATATCAATTAGAGGAAGAAGAACTAGAAGATGATGATTTATATGAAAAAGGGGAAGATTAAATAAAAATCTTCTTTTTTGTAAAAAAAAACATAAAAAAGTCATTGATTTGTTCTCTTCCCCCTGAAGAGAGATACGAAAGTATCTCTCACTTTTTGTTTGTAGGAGTATCAAGGGTTTGAGGGGTATATGCTACTTTAAAAAATGGTTTTAGGTGGCATTTAGGTGGCAAATTAGGTTTTTAAATCATATATAATAAAAAACACCTCAAAAGTATGCTATAATATTTAATGAGAGATAATAATTTCAAATTGGAGGTATGTATAATGGATGAAACAGTTAACAAAAGTAAAGAAGATTTAATTGCAGAAATAGAGCGCAGAGTTGAAGATAAGATTATAGAAAAATCTAATGCTGACTTAATTATAAAACTAATCAATAATTCTGATAGTTTATCTGAAGCTATAGCTATAGCTCAGCTAGGTACTACATACAAGAGAACAGGTTTTCATTTTGATAAAAGATTAGAAAAAATGGATAATACTATTAAATATTTTAAAAAGAATGAAGAATTGAGTTTTGTTAATGATAGTTCTAAATTAACCCATAAACTTATCATTGGTGATAATTATGATGCTTTGTTGAATTTACTTGTCGGATATAGAAATAAAATTGATGTTATTTATATTGATCCGCCTTACGGAAAAAACGATTTAGGTGAATTTGCTAAAACTAATTATGATAACTCTATAACGAGAGATAATTTACTATCAATGCTTTATCCGAGATTAAAAATTGCAAGAGAGTTGATGACAAACGAGGGAATTATTTTTTGTTCGATTGACGATAAAAACCTTGCTTACATAAAGTGCTTATTTGATGAGATATTTGGGGAATATAACTTTGTAGCTCAAATAAATAATATTTCTGGTGCTAATCAGGCTGGAGAAGGTGTTTTAATACAAAAAAATATTGAGTACTGTTTGGTATATACTAAAAATAAAGACTTGGCTGTTTTTAATAGGATAGATAAAACAAACGAAAGCTATAGAAATTTAAATGATGCTCCTTCTCCTCTTAGCACCCGTTTGGATATGGGTTATACGATTTATTATAATGAGTCAACTGGGGACATGATTCCTTTATTCGATTATGATAAGAGTAAGGTCTCATTGAATACTGTAAATGATGTATATAAAGATGATTCTTCGTTGATACAAAAAGGATATGTACCAGTTAGACCTGGATTTAGAAATGGGTTTCTACATAGATGGCGTTGGGGAATAGAAACTTTTAAGAACCGTATTGATGAGATTAAAATGTTTAAACAAGGAGATTACTACATTCCTAAATTTCAACAAAAAGGGTATAATCCGCCTAAAAATATTCAACAGTTTTCTGGTGGTGCTTCAGAATTGAAAAAAATATTTGGTGAAAGAACAATTTTTGATTATCCAAAAGGATTAGACTTTATGAAGTTTATAATAAATATATCTTCAAATCCTGATGATATAATTTTGGACTTTTTTGCTGGCTCAGGTACTACTGGTCACGCGGTAATGCAATTAAATAAAGACGATGGTGGTAATAGAACTTTTATATTATGTACCAATAATGAAGTTACAGATTTAAATCCTAATGGCATTGCTTATGATGTTACATCTAAACGTTTAAAAAGAATTATGTCTGGTGAATGCTATGATGGCACTAATGATTTTGATTGGATTAAAAGTAATGAGGCATATGGTGATAATTTAGATGTATATGAAATAGAAAAGGTTGCTAATTTTGAATCGTCAGAAAATAAGACACCATTTGATGTTATAGATGAAACTTTATATGGGTTAGATAAGTTCACTTCTATTAAAGATAAAATTGAATGGGTTTGTAATAATTTTGAACATACCCAAAAGAACTTAGAATCTGATGAAGCATGGAAAGAAAGGTTGGAGAGTGAATAATGTTAAAAGAAGCTATAGAACTCCAACAAAATGCGGTTAGTAGATTAGTTGAGTTAATAAAAGAAAGAGATGAGTTAACTTTTAGAGCACCTACTGGTAGTGGAAAAACCTATATGATGGCTGATTTTATGGATAGGATATTAGGAGAAAATGAAGATGTGGTATTCTTGGTATCTACATTATCAAAAGGTAACCTTGCTCAACAAAACTTTGATAAGTTTCAAGAGTATAGAGAAAAAGGAAGATTTAGTAACTTAAATCCATATTTAATATCTAGTGAAGTAAGCGGAGAAGAAGCATTATTTGTTCCTACTGATTACAACGTTTATGTACTTCCACGTGATTTATATAAAAAAGGTGGACGTTTAATGCAAGGGACCATGGATAATTTTTTGCAAACTATGACTATGAATGAATGGTTTGGTGGAAAAGAAAAGAGAATATATTTAATAAAAGATGAGTGTCATGTTGCTACTAATAACTTGGATACTTTATCAGCTTCTTATTTTGAGAAGACATTAAACTTCTCTGCTACTCCAAAGTTAAGTAGAAGACAAGTACCTGATGTAGAGATAACTGATACTGAAGCTGTTAATGCCAAACTTATCAAATATGTTGAATTAAGTGATGAAGAAGATATTGGTGTTGCAATAAATAGATTTGAAGAAATAAAAGAACAATATAGAAATCTTTTGGGTGTTAATCCGTGTTTAATTATACAAATATCCAATAGAGATAAAGCAGATGAAGAATTAAACAATATTATATTTCCTGAGTTGAATAAGGCAGAACACCAGGATTTAAAATGGATGTTAATAGTAGATAAAGAGGATAAATGTGATACAAATGATACTTTCAAGGCAAAGAAACTTCCCGTTTCAAAATGGAAAGATTATGCTAAGGAGAATTCATCTACTATAGATATTATTATTTTTAAGATGGTTATATCAGAGGGATGGGATATACCTAGAGCTTGTATGTTGTTTCAAATAAGGGATAGTCAAAGTAAACAATTAGATGAACAAGTAATAGGGAGAGTTAGAAGAAACCCTAGATTGTTAGATTTTGAAGATTTGTCTGATGAAGCTCAGAAGCTTGCCATGACTTCTTGGGTTTGGGGTATTATTCCTGAAGATGGCAAAAAAGTAAGAAATGTTAAATTATATGATAATCAAAAAGATTTTATCGATAACATTCAAATAAAAACAACTATAATCAAAAGTTTGGATAAAAAAGTTGATTTTAATGTTGAACAGTATCTTGATAATAATTTTGGTCATGATCATTATATGAGTATATTTGAAATGTTTAAAAAATTAAACAAATCTGATAACGAAGTTAAAAAAATGTGTTATGACTATTCTGATAATTATCAAAAATGGTGGAAGTTTAATGAAAATATAGATAGAATAATTTCTGAGAACAGCAAATATGAATGTGATTATCTTACTAGTATGACTTTAAAACAAGATGAAAATGGTAATGATTCTATTATTTCGTTTCCTACTGAAAGTATGTATATTGATAATGGCAATTATGTTAATATAAATGATTGGGTATGGAAAAGAAATGATGGTGCTGATAAGTTTTCATTTGATAGTGAAGCTGAAAGAGATTGGGCTAGTATACTACAAAGGTTATCAACATCACATATTAAGAAGATTACTACTGGCAAAGACAATCCTAATAAAGGTATAACTAATTTATTTGGAGAAACTGAACCAGATAGATTAGAAGAATATGATAAATACTTATGGGGTAAAAATTATATTTCAAACTCTGATATTAAGTTTGAGTATTATTTAGATGGAATTCATTCGTCTTACCCAGATTTTGTACTGGTAGACAACGAAAATCGAGTACATCTATTTGAAGTAAAGAGTGTCAATTTCTCTAATTCGCAAAATGTTAATTTTGATTCTGAGTCATATAAAAGAAAAGTAGATGAACTAAGAAAGTGTTACTTGATAGCTTCTAGCTTAACTAAACAAATCTTTTATTTACCAGTATTAAGAAATGATATTTGGAATATAATTCAGTTAAAAGGTGGTAATGAAACGCATTTAACTAAAGAACAGTTTGTAGGTCTATTTAATTAAATAAAGAAATTAGTATGATTTCTAGTTTCTAACAAATGAAATTCGCTTGATAATGTAAATCTATTGCTTATCCTAAAATAGGGCATACCAAGATAGATGAAACACTTAATACATATTCACACATGTTTAGAAATAAACTTGATGATATTGTAAATACAATAAACGATTTAAACAAGCAGTAATTGCTTGCTTTTTTTCATTAAATTTTGATCATGCCGCTTTTATAGGAGTTATGTTTGATATTGTTGCGTCAAACTAAAAAATATGCTAATATGTAAAGTGGTATAAGCGGGCACGAAAAAACCATGTTCAAGAACATGGTTGCTTGTACTGGTAGCTGGTAACTACCAAACAAATATGCCAATATAGGCAACGCAAATGAGAACAAAGAATTGACTAGATAAAATAAACGACTCCTATTCTCATATATCATGATACACGAAATTTGTTCGCGTGTCAACGTGTATGATAGCAGAACTTTACATATTAGTCAATTCATAAAGGAGGATTAATATGTTTTTATATTATTATTTATTATAGGTAATTATCAAAAGAGTAGTTACCAGTTATCTCAAATAAATAATAAAGGAGAGATAACAATGAATAAAAAAATCTTAACAGAAGTATTCGACAATTTAGAAAAAGCTTTATACAGTGATATGTCGATAAGAATTCAAAATAACTTAGAAGATGGAATGTATAGGGAATACTTAGTAAAAAAAGTTTTAGAGAAAATAGTTCCTTCTAAGTATTGTATTACTGATGGATTCATTATTGATAGTGATAACAATATTTCAAAACAAATGGATATAATTATATATGATAAAAATTATGTTCCTCCATTTTTTGATGAAGCATACACTATCGTGCCTATAGAGGCTGTTATTGCAATTATTCAAGTGAAAACAACTATAGATAAGAAATCATTAGAGGATAGTGTAGATAATTTGAACTCAATAAACCACCTTAACTCAAAGATTGATGGTCAAGTTATATCTGCCAATGAAGTAAAATTAATAAAAGAAAAAAGATATATAATGCCGTATAAAATAGTAGTTGCGTATAGGACAGAATGTTCTGAAAATTACAACTATGAACCATATTTGAAAGATGTAGATATGTTATATATAGTAGAAGACAAATCACCATTGTATATTAAAGATAAAAAAGAACCCGATGCAGTAGTGAATGTTGATAAATCTGAGTTATTAAAATCACAAACACAATATAAATTAAGAATAATAAAAGATCATAGGTTAGCTAATTTTGCTCTTTCTTTGCTTGAAAAGATGAAACTGATAAACAATTCAATAATCATAAATTATCAAGAATATATAAAAGGTACTATAGAATAATGTATAATTCATTAACAAAAGATTTTAATGATTTTGTTTCTAAGATATCATTAAATAGTAAAGAAGAACAAGACATTATAAGCAAGCATAATAGTTTAACTGATATGATTAAACAAGAACCACCAGAGGGATACAAAATAGTTAAAACCCAATTAAGTGGTTCATATGCAAAGCATACGGTTTTAAATGAATATGATGAGGAAAAACTACCAGATGTTGATGTTGTAATAATAATAGAATCTAATTCTAAAAGTGTTGGCGAAATAAACTCAGATTTTCTTAATTATTTTGAAAAAAAGAAGGAGAAGGTTACTTCTGATATAAGACAACAATCCAACTCCATAGGATTATTTTATTCTAATATTAGTGTTGATATGGTTATTGGAATAATAGATGATGACAAATTAAAAATAACATCTGATAAACATCACGATTGGCTTGAAACTAATTGTTTGAAGCAGATAGATTATATGGTTAAAAGAAATAAAGAATACGAGGGCTTTAGTTATTATAGTTTAATGAAGTTAGTAAAATACTTGAACAAGGAAATACTTAATAATAAAATAAAATCATATACTTTAGAACAAACAGTTCATCATTGTGCGCCAAAGAATAGTTCTGGATTAAGATTATATCAAGCGTTTTCTAAGACATTATACAATATGACTTGCCTTTCATCCATACATGATATTAAAGATTGCTGTGATAATAACAAAAAGGGATACGATGATAAGGATGAAGTATGTTTTTCATCATTTATAACGGAAATTAAAAAGTATTCTAAACTAGCAGATGAAGCACTTGATGGTGATAGAACAAAGTGGCAAGAAATATTTGGAGAAAGATTTCCTGAACAGCCTAAAGAAATTGTAAAAAATGAGGATGAATATGATAAAACACAAACGCCATGGTGCTGTTAATAAACAGATAATTACCTTTGCGTTTAAGAAACATGGGTTTTCAGTACAAAATTATGCAAGTAAAAATAATGTTATAACAGTAATTGTAGAGAAGGATTATTCTAAAGGTTTTAATATCAAGTTTAATGGCTTAATTAGATTAGAGGTTTCTATAATTGAAAATATGTATGATATGTTTTGCGTATATACATATCCAAAGTTTAAAGAGATAAGTAATATAATTCCTAAAAATGGTTTTTATCATATTTATCCTGATGGTAGTTTATGTTATGCTCCACCCAAAAGGCCATTAGTAGAAAAATGGGAATTTGTTGATTTTGTTAATGCAGTAGATGCTTTACTGTATAATTATTTTTCTATAGAGTATATAGGTAAGGGAGAATTATTTGAATTAGAGCATGGCCTAACTGGATTAAGACAATATGAGTTTATTTGTTCGCGTAATCAAAGTGATAAACATAAAAATTAGTTTTTTAACAAGTAAGGGTTTGTTTAAATGCTTGAACGTCATAGGTGATAATTCTAGGTGGCATTTAGGTGGCAAAAGTTAGAAAATTAGTCGAAAGACTAATTTTTTAGTTTTCAGAAAAGTGTTGATATATAACGGTTTATAAAAAATGACGATACTAAGTAAAATGACTATAGGGATTCCCCCTGAAGAGAGCAAAAGTTACATCACTTTTATAAAAAATATGATATAATTAAATAGAAGGTGATTGAATTATGAATAATAAAAC
>CADBSQ010000029.1 GCA_902797415.1 uncultured Erysipelotrichaceae bacterium
CCATTTTTCCAATCAACGTTTGATTTGGGTGAAGGTTTATTTATTGGTAGGGGTATGCAAGATCAAAACTTACTAAAACTTTCTAATATTAATAAAGAAATGCTAAAAGATTATAAGAACGATTTTGGTTTTATAGTTGATGAAAACTATGCAACTCTTATTAAAATAATAGATTATATTTCAGGAAGTGATATCGATGAAAAATAAGATACTTTTAAAAATAATTATTCCCGAGACTGATGATACGTTTGATATTTTTATCCCTGTTAATGAGGTAATATGGAAAATAAAAAAGCTTTTTATAACAGGAGCTTCTGAGTTATCGGGAAATTTATTAGATAAAAATGCTGACTACTGTTTTATTAATAAAGATTCAGGAAAAATTTATAATAATAATGAAATAGTTTTTGATACAGATATTAGAAATGCTAGTGAATTAATATTATTGAAAATTGAAAAATAAGGGAGGTTTAATACTATGGAGTCTGATAAGTTTTTAACTATAGGTAGTGTTGTTATGTTAAAGGGTGGAGACAAAAGAGCAATGATAACGGGTTATCTGCCTATACCAAATAATTCAGGTAAATTAGAAATGTTTGACTATATTGGTTGTATATTTCCTGAAGGGATAATGTCCCTTCAGGAAATATTAGTTTTTAATCACCAACAAATTGAAAAAATTTATTCTACAGGTTACCAAGATAAAGAGGTAGATAATTTTAAAGAAGAGTTGAAAATGGTAGAAAGAAAAATAAAAAGCGAAGGAATAAACAACTTCTTAAATTCCAGCCCTGATTTGGAAAAAGAAGATAAACTTAGTTAGAAAGAGAAAATATATGAAAATACAGATTCCCTTTTTCCATAGTAAGAAAACAAATAAACCCAATAAAAACAAAAAACCAAAAGTTACTTCTGTTAACACCAAACCAATGCTGCAGATTGCGGCACAAAGGTCTTTGCCTAAAAATGCTCGCGTTACTAGATCTAATAAACCAAGACAAAGAACTAAACCTAAGCCAATGCTGCAGATTGCGGCACAAAGATCCTTACCAAAAAATACGGGTGCAGCAAAATATTCACCAAGAAGACAACAAAGACCTACACCAGTATTGCAGATTGCAGGCAAAAGAACACTTCAAGGACGAAACATTAAATCAAATAAAAGAACTTCTAATAAAAAAACAAATACAAAACGTGCAAAGTATGGTAGTGTTGTTATTACTCCTATAAATACAAATTATTCAACGGTAAACTATGCAAGGGCAACATCCGCTAAAAAGAAAAAAGGATTCTTTTTAACACTTGCAAAAACTCTATTTACAGGTGTATATGTACCAAATACAACTAGTTCAAAACCTTCTACGGTTCAAACATATTCATTAGTAAAGACACTTCCTACTTCTATGGCTGGACTGCTTTTTGGTTCATTATTAAAACCTAAAAATGGTAGTTTTCCAAATAGTAAAATTAATATAAAAAATATAGCCACGGGATATGGTAAATTTCTTAAAACGGTAAATACACCTCTAGCTCTGGGTTTACTAAAAATAGGGCGCAGTAGAAGGACCAATAGAAGAAACGATATAATTACTTTAGATGGTTTTAAAGCACAGGGTATGGAATCAGTTGGTCCTTATAGATTTATATCGGCACATAAAGATGGTGCAAACTCCAGAATTTATGCTTACGATAAGAAAAATAATTTTTTGGGTGCGATAGAACTCAATACTCAAGCTCATGTTGGCGGATTAACATACGACGATAAAAATCACCTGCTTTTTGTCACAGGTTCAAAATCTGGACGTAGTCCCGAGCTATACACTTATAACCTTAGTGATATAGCAAAAGGTTTAAATAAGAAAGAACCAGGATATCAAAAAATAGGTGCGGATGATATTGTCTCTGGAACAAAAATGTTTTCAACCCGTAATCTAACAGATAACAATATGAGTAGTATAGAATATGGAAATAGTTCTATCTTTACTGGGACTTATGATAATAGTGGTAGAGTTATTGAAATGCGTTATAAATACGATAAAGACAAAAACGCAATTGTTGCTGTCTCAGCACCTAAACAGGTTACAGATGTAAAGCAAGGAATTCAAGGCATGGAGTACGATGCAAAAACAAATACTCTCATGACTAGTACATCAAGTTTTTTAAGTCCCATCAGCAGAATAAGATACACAAACCTAGACACGGGAAAAGAAAAAGATCGTTACGTTTTATCTCGTGGTTTACAAGATATCCAGCTAGTTCAAAATGATTTAGTTGGTGTTCAAGAATATGGAAATCAAAACACTCGTGGTTATAAAACTTATAATTTAGAAAATACACCTTGGCCCGTAGAAAAATTTACAAAAGCTTTTGATATAGTTTTAGATAAATCTCCAGAATTATTTGACTTATGGAAAAATTATAAATC